>JAFDCW010000775.1 GCA_019312705.1 Deltaproteobacteria bacterium | reverse complement strand
TCGGCCCTCGAGCATCTGCGACCGCTGATGCCCAAGTCAGGGCCCTGCCGTGTCATCCACGTCGGAGACGGCGCCCACGCGAGGACCGCGGCGCTCTTCGCCCTGAAGACCGAGGCCGAGAACATCAGCGTCGACCCGCTGGTGAACGTCGAGCTGGTCGGGGCGTGGCGAGAGCGCTTCGGGATCCGTCGCCTGTCCTGGCACAAGGCCGACATCGCCGAGGTGGCCGACCAACTCAACGCGCTGCCGCCGATGCCCGTCTTCGTGACCTTCGTACACGCCCATGTGCACGTGGACGAGGTGCTCGATCGCCTCGACTGGCACGCCGCGTTCACGCTGGCGTGTTGCGCGCCGGGCCATCAGCTTACCCAGACGCGTGAGCCGCATCGGGCGGGTGAGGATCTGTGTGTGCTCTCACCGGACCGTCGGTATCAGGTCTTGGTCAATCGCTGAAATGAGCCCCGCGGACCCGCTGAGCGTGCATATGTCGGTAGAAAAAGGAAGAACGTGATGGGCGTCTTCGAGCGGTATCTGTCCTTGTGGGTTGCCCTCGCGATTGCGGCGGGGGTCGGCCTCGGGCTCGTCGTCCCGGGCCTCTTCGAGGTCGTGGCCCGTCTCGAGTGGGCGCGCGTCAACCTCGTCGTGGCGGCGCTCATCTGGTTGATGATCTACCCGATGATGCTGAAGGTGGATCCGACGTGCCTGAAGGACGTCGGCAAAAAGCCGAAGGGCCTCGCCCTCACCCTCGTCGTCAACTGGCTCATCAAGCCCTTCACCATGGCGGCCCTCGGCGTGCTCTTCTTCAAGTACGTTTTCGTGGGCTTGGTCCCCACCGAGGACGCCGAGCAGTACATCGCCGGCATGATCCTCCTCGGCGTCGCGCCATGCACCGCGATGGTCTTCGTCTGGAGCCACCTCACCAACGGCGACGCCAACTACACCCTGGTCCAGGTGTCTGTGAACGACATCATCCTGGTCTTCGCCTTCGCGCCCCTCGCCGGCTTGCTGCTCGGAGTGACCGGCCTCGAAGTGCCCTGGGAGACTTTGCTGGCGTCGGTCGTGATCTTCGTCGTCATCCCCCTCGGGGCGGGCATGGTGACCCACCAGCGCTTGATGAAGACTGGCGGCACCGAGGCCATCGAAGGCCTCGCATCGAAGCTGAAGCCGACCTCCATCATCGGCCTCCTGCTCACCGTCGTGCTGCTCTTCGGCTTTCAGGCCGAGACCATCGTCGACCAACCCGGCCGCGTCGTCCTCATCGCGATCCCGTTGCTCATTCAGAGCTACGGCATCTTCGCCATCGCCTACGGCTTGGCCCGGGCGCTGAAGCTGCCGTTCGACGTCGCCGCCCCCGCCGCGATGATCGGCACCTCCAACTTCTTCGAGCTGGCCGTGGCCGTCGCCATCAGCCTCTTCGGCCTCTCGTCGGGGGCCGCCCTCGCCACCGTCGTCGGCGTGCTCATCGAAGTCCCGGTCATGCTCTCGCTGGTCGCGTTTGCCAATCGCACCCAGGGGTGGTTCCCCGCGCGCACCCCCGCCTGAGCGGCCGCGCCTTCCGATGAAGACGCCCCCTGGGCGCCAAGTGTCACTGACCGAGCAGCCGGTGCCAGAGTCGCAGCGCGGGCGACAGGGGCGCCGATGGCGCCTTCCCTCTCGCCATGGGGGCACGTATAGTCGCGCCGCTTTGTCCCGTCTGCGCCGCGCCTGGCTGCCCGTCGCCATCTGCGTCTTCTGTGCCGTGGTGTATGTGGCGTTCCTCGGAGAGCGCGCGTCCCGGCCCGGGCCAGGCAATCCGGCGGTGGACAACCACTTCGTTCACCTCGCCCAGAGCTACCTCGACGGACAGCTCGGCGTCGTCGGCAACC
Organism: Deltaproteobacteria bacterium; assembly: GCA_019312705.1. The sequence continues at coordinate 1,026 of JAFDCW010000775.1, read as the reverse complement.
GGCCCCCGGGCAGCAACGACTGGGCCTGCTACGACACGGTCGAGCACGGCCCCTGTCCGGCGAACCGCCATCAGTTCCCGGAGAGCGAATCCGAGCGCTATCGCTGGTACGTCAGCTTTCCCCCGCTGCCTGCGGTCGTGATCCTCCCCGTGGTCGCGGTCATGGGCAGTTCTACGCCCGACGCGCTGATCTGGGCGCTGCTCGGCGGCCTCGGGCCGGCGCTGCTCTTCGTGCTCCTGCGCTTTCTAACGGAGTCAGGCCGCAGTATCCGGACGACCAAAGAGAACCTCGCGCTGACCGCCCTCTTCGCGTTTGGTTCGGTGTACTTTTTCACCGTCGTCCAAGGCACGGTGTGGTTCTCGGCCCACGTCGTCGCGGTGCCCCTCTTGATGCTCTACGTGCTCTGGGGCATCGGAGCTCGGCGGCCGTTTCTTTCCGGGTTGATGCTCGGCCTCGCCTTCATGACCCGGGCGACGACGGCGTTCCTCTTCGTCTTCTTCATCATCGAAGCGATGGCCGCGACGCGGGGCGAAGCGGCCCTCGCGGTCGACCCCACCAAGGGCCTCATCCGTCGCGTTCATCAGTGGCTCGCCGGGGTCGAGTGGCGGGCGTTGATCAAGCCCTTCGCGCTCTTCGCGGCGCCGATCCTCGTCATCGGCGGCATCGCGATGGTGATGAACGAGGCGCGCTTCGAAGACCCCTTCGAGTTCGGTCACCGCTATCTGCAAATCCGCTGGCGCCCTCGGATCGAGCGCTGGGGGCTCTTCAACTATCACTATCTCGGCAAGAACCTCGCCGTGTTTCTCGCGGCGCTTCCGTGGCTGACGGCGAACGAGCCCTTCCTCAAAGTGAGCCGCCATGGCCTCGCTCTCTGGGTCACGACGCCCCAGCTCCTGCTGAGCCTCTTCCCCAAGAAGACCTCCACGACCATGGTGGCCATGTTCGTTGCCGCGGGCGTCGTGGCGCTCTTGAACCTCACCTACCAGAACAGCGGCTGGGTTCAGTTCGGCTATCGCTTCAGCCTCG
>JAFDCW010000774.1 GCA_019312705.1 Deltaproteobacteria bacterium | reverse complement strand
CGTACATGAACAGGAAGGGAATCATCCTCGCGGGCGGCGCTGGGAGTCGCCTGTACCCGATGACCCGGGCCGTGTCGAAGCAGCTGCTCCCGGTCTACGACAAGCCCACGGTCTACTATCCGCTGACCACCCTGATGCTCTCCGGCATCCGGGAAATACTCCTGATCAGCACGCCGCACGACAAGGCCGCCTTCGAGACTCTGCTCGGAGACGGATCCCAATGGGGCCTCGAGGTTCACTACGCGGTCCAGCCGGAGCCCGGTGGCCTTGCCCAGGCCTTCCTCATCGGTCGTGACTTCATCGGTGGCCATGAATCGGCGTTGGTCCTCGGAGACAACCTCTTCCACGGCGACGGCCTGCACGGGAAGCTCGAGCGTGTCGCAGCGCGCGATGATGGCGCGACCATCTTCGGCTATTGGGTGAAAGACCCCAGCGCCTACGGGGTGGCCGTGGTCGATGCCGAAGGACGCGTCACGGACCTCGAGGAGAAGCCGGCCCACCCGAAGAGCCACCAGGCGATCCCGGGGCTCTACTTCTACGATTCGAGCGTCGTCGAGAGGGTTGAGCAGCTCGCGCCGTCGGCTCGGGGCGAGCTCGAGATTACGGACCTCAATCGCCTCTACCTCGACGACGGTCGACTTCGCCTCGAACAGCTCGGCCGCGGAGTCGCTTGGTTCGACACCGGCACGCCGGACCTGCTCTTGCAGGCTGCGAACTACATTCAGGCGGTTCAGTCGCGTCACTCCCTCATGGTGGCCTGCCCCGAAGAGGTCGCGTGGCGCATGGGGTGGATCGGCGACGACGAGCTCGTCGCCCTCGGCCGGAGGCTCAACGGCACGTTCTACGGACGCTACCTTCGCGAGCTCGTCGAGGACCCCCTGGAGTGAAGGTCACGGCGACCGAGCTCCCCGGGGTGCTGCTCATCGAGCCGCAGGTTCTTTGCGACGCCCGAGGTTCGTTCCTCGAGACCTATCGAGCCTCGCGCTATCGCGAGGCGGGGATCGGGGTCGACTTCGTCCAGGACAACCTCTCCCGGTCGTCTCGGGGCATGCTCCGAGGTCTGCACCTGCAGCACCCGACCGGCCAGGCGAAGCTCGTCTCGGTCGCCCAGGGCGAGGTTCTCGATGTCGCGGTCGACGTGCGCACCGGCTCACCCAACTTCGGCAAACATGTTGCGGTGGTCCTCGACTCGGAGCGCCACAACCAGCTCTTCATCCCCGCGGGCTTCGCCCACGGCTTCATCGTCCGGAGTGACGAGGCGCTCTTCACCTACAAGTGCAGCGCGCCTTACTCGCCCGACGACGAGCTGACGATCGCCTGGAACGACCCGACCCTCGCCATCCCCTGGGGTCTGCCTTCGCCTCTCGTTTCCGAACGGGACGCGGCTGCGGTCCCATTGGCCGAGATCGCCTCGTCGCGCTTGCCCCGGTGGCAAGCCCCGTGACAGCTCCCAAGAAGGCGAAGGGGCGACGCCAGTCGACCGGAGCTCGGATTGGGATTGGGACCGGAGGCAGGGCGCTCCTTCTCGGGGCCACGGGCATGTTGGGCAGGGCCGTGGCCGAGGCCCTAGTCGAGGGCGGCGTAGACGTGACTCCCCTCGGCCACACCGAGCTCGATCTCTCTCGCGCCGAAACGATTGAAGCCGCCATCTCCGTCGACTCGCCGCGCTATGACTGGGTGTTCAACTGCGCTGCCTACACCGACGTCGACGGCGCAGAGTCGGACGCGGCCCTCGCCGACGCCATCAACGGTTACGGCGTCGGCGCCCTCGCTAAGTGCTGCGCGGCGGTCGACGCGACGCTCATCCACTACGGGTCCGACTACGTCTTCGACGGAATCGGCAAGAAGCCGTATCCGGTCGATCATCCTCTGGCCCCGGTGAACGCCTACGGCCGCAGCAAGGCCCTCGGAGAGCGGCTCATGCGCGAGAGCGGCGTGCATCATCTGTACCTCAGGACGAGCTGGTTGTATGCGCCTTGGGGCAACAACTTCGTGCTCACCATGGCAGGTCTCACCCGGGACAACGACCGGCTCACCGTGGTCGACGACCAGCGCGGACGGCCGACGTCGTGTCGTCAACTCGCTCGGGCGACCCTCGAGCTCCTCGACGCGGGCGCCGCCGGGACCTTGCACGTCACCGACGGCGGCGAGTGCTCCTGGTACGACCTCGCCCGGGTGGTTCGCGACGCCAGAGGCCACGAGTGCGAGATCGTCCCGTGCACCAGCGCCGAGTACCCCCGGCCGGCGCCGCGGCCGGCCTACAGTGTCTTGGACCTCTCTCTCGCCGAGGCGATCCTCGGGCCCATGGCGCCCTACGAAGAAGCCGTAGCGTGTGCCCTCGACGCTGCCCCGGACCCCGGCCGCGCCGGGTAGAGGTCCGTCAGAGCAGCGCGCCGGCGACGGTTGCCGTCATGCACGCGGCGAGGGTTCCCCCGATCATCGCGCGCAAGCCCAGCTTGGCGATGTCTCCCCGGCGCTTCGGAGCGATGCCGCCGATGCCGCCAATCTGGATGGCGATCGATCCGAAGTTGGCGAAGCCGCAGAGCGCGTACGTCGCGATGACGACGCTGCGATAGTTCAGGTCGGTCCCGGCCTTCAGCGATTCGCTGAGGTGGGCGTAGGCCACGAACTCGTTCAGGACGATCTTCTCCCCCAAGAGGGTGGCGACCGCGGTGCAGTCCTGCATGGGCACGCCCATCACGAAGGCAAGGGGCCAGAAGACCCAGCCGAGGATACGCTCCATGGTGAGCACCGGCACGACCTCGCCCTGGGCCAGGGCATTGATTGCCTCGCTCGGCAAACCGATCAGGAAGTTCGCCAGCGCCACCAGGGCGATGAAGGCGAGCAGCATCGCGGCCACGTTCAGGGCGAGCATCAGGCCTTCGCCGGCCCCCCGAG
>JAFDCW010000120.1 GCA_019312705.1 Deltaproteobacteria bacterium | reverse complement strand
CGGCCTTCATCCGCTCGGCGAGGTGAACGATCATCGCGCGTTGCTCGCTCATCAGGAAATTGTCTTCGGCGCCGGCCATGAGAAGAGCGGGGACGTCGACGCTTTGATATGCGTCGCCTTCGAAATGGCTGAAGCGCAGCTGCTCCGCCGCGACGCGCCAATGAAAACGCCGGAAGTCACGGCCGTAGAGCTCCCGGCGGTCGTCCTGGCTGACGGCGATCATCGGTTTGAAGCCCCTCCAGCCGTTCCAGTACCAGTGCTCGGGCTGGGTGCGTCCGGTGATCGGGACCTTGTCTACGAACACCTGCTCGAAGTACTCGCGGCGGGAGCCGTCCTTTTCGCCGACCCGCATTCGGCTTCGGGTGGTGGCCTCGCCGACGCCGGCGACGAGGTGGCTCCGGGTCCACACGCTCCCCGGGGACCAGCAGCCGATGCGCCGGAACCACGGCCGCTGCTCTTCGCCGAGCAACAACGACAGATTGCCGCCGAGGCTGCCCCCGGCGACCAGGGCGACCTCGGTGAAGCCGGGGTTTTGGGCCATGAGCTTGTTGACGAAAGCATCGAGGAAGTCGCAGAGGAACTCGAGCATCGGCACGCCCTCGGCGTCGCTCCTAGCGATGCGGCTATGTTCGACGCGCGCCGAGTACCCGCAGTTGGGTAGGTCACACACGATGACCGAGTACTTGGGGCGGCCCGACGCGTCGCGAAGGCGCCGGATCTGCTTTACCAGGTCGTCCACTTCTTCGATCCGTGACGTGTGGCCGTGGATGAGCAGGATGACATCGGTGGTCCCGTCGAGGGGGCCGGCGACCGCGTAGCGTGTGTCGACATCGAGCGCGGTGCCCCGGCGCGTCGGCAGCCCCGCTACCGTGAAGTTGCCTTGCACCAGCGGTGACATCGACACGTTCACGGGAGCGAAGGGCGGGTCGTCCTCGCCGCTCACGGCCAGCCCGGCCTTCGCCCACCGGTCCATTTCGGGGTCGTCCCGGCGCATTCGCGCCCGACCGCTGGTCGTTTTGGACAGGTAGGCGTGCACGAAGTGCGCGCGGTTCGTCGCTTTGATGGCGTGGCGCAGGACGATGGGGTCGTCGCTCGGTAGGCCGAGGGCGGCGGCTGCGGCGCGGGCCACGCGGTCCGCCGTCGGCGGCGCGGACCGGTACCGAGCCCGACTCGTCTTTCCGGTGACGGCCAGGTCGGCCATCGCCGCGGCCATCGCCTTGTCTGTGATCGAGTGGCCAGCTCGGGCCCCCGTCTTGGTCGCCTCGATCAATGCATCGTCGGGCCTCTTACGAGCGGCCACTTCCCGGAGTCGCGGGGCGAGGCGCCCATAGTCACCGTCGGCGAGCAGTGAGCCGCGAAGGGCAGGCGCCGAGGCGACGCCGGCGAAGGCTTCGTTGGTCGGTAGGTCGACGAGCATCGTATGCATCGGCCGGACGGTAATGCAGACCGGACCGACGAAGCCAGATGAAGGGGAGCTACCCGGCTCTACTTGTCGTCGCTCTCGCCGTCGTCGTCGGTGTCGCTGTCGGTCTCGTCCTGGTCGTCCTGGTCGTCCTCGTCCTCGACCAGCTCCCCGTCCTCCGAATCCGCTGCTGCGGCGGGCGGCGCCGAGCTCTTCCTCGCGCGTTCGGTCGCGTCCTGAACGGCGTTGGCCAGAAGTGAGGTGATCTTCTGAAGCTCGCCGGCGAACTGCCGGGCCAAGGGCTCGGCCGCGCCGCCGACCTTCTGGAACTCGCCGGCGACCTGCCGGGCGATGGGCTCGGCCGCATCGCCGACCTTCTGGATCACCCGCTCGGCCTCGTCGGTCGCGTTTTTGACCGTCGGGTCGTGGGTGGCCTTGTCGATGAAGATGTTGGCGGCCTTCTTGAAGTGGCTGAAGGCTTCGAAGAGCTCGTCTTTGGCGTTGCTCTCGGGTTTGTCGTCTTGATCGTTTTGGTCGTTTTGGTCGTCGGCGCTCATGGCGGGAGCTTACCTCAACCGCCGCTACTCCGCCGCCAGCGTCATGAAGCGGCCGGTGAGCCTGAAATTGGGGCTCTCGCCCTCGGCAAAAGCCATGAACCAGTAGTCGCCCTCGACGTGGGTCAGGGCGGGCTGGTAGGCCGGTGCGGTACCGGGGTCGACGCGCATCGGCGCTGCGACAGTCGGGGGATTGCCGGCCGAGAAGCGGGCGGCGTAAATTTCGTTGGTGAAGCCGCTGACGTTCCGGAACCACACCGCGGCGAGGGCCCCGTCTGGGGCGACGGCGAGGCGGACCGCCGATTCGATTCGGCCCCTATCCCCCCAAACGGCCGCCGTTCGGGATGCGAGGGGCACGGTCGCGTCCACGAGGCGCAGGTTGATCTCGCTCGCAATGAGTCCAGAGAAGGCCACCCAGACCGCGCCGTCTGCGGCGAGGACCGAGGCCCCTGCCGACGAGAGCAAACCCTCGACGCCGACTTCGGGAGCCGCCGCCGCAAACGAACGGACCATGAGGTGCTCGGAGGCCGGTTCCACGATGGACTCGGTGTAGGCGACCCACACCGTGCCATCGGTGTCGACGTCGACGGCCGTCGCGGTTTGAGACGCGTCCGCGTTGATCATGGGCTCGAGGGTCGCCCCGTCAGGTGCGCCGTCTCGGGTGAGGGGCTGGGTGTAGGCGCTGAAGGCCGTCACTCCGGCGACACCGCCACGACCCCCGGCGATGACGAAGCCTCCGCTCGGAGTGCCGGCGACGGACGCGCCGAGTTGGTTTCCAGTGACCGCCGCCCCCATGTGAGTCGTCTCGAGGGTGCGGTCGTCTCCGACCGGCGTGCCGTCGAGGCCGAAGACGCGGTATCTAACCGAGAGGTTGTTCGGCCCTACCCCGTCGTCGGTGTTCCAGGCGATGAGCATCCGGTCCCCGGCAATCGCGAGTTCGGGGTCGATGTCATTGCCGAAGGCGGGGGCGCTCGAAACCGAGAAGGGCTCGACCAGCGCCGCCCCATCACACCCTCGGCGGGTCGCGTAGGTGTCGAAGAGCCCCGCGTCGTCCGGTCGGCTGTAGACCACCCAGATGCCCTCGCCGTCCCATGCGGCGGCGGGGTGGATCTGTCCGAGGACCATGCTTTCGTCGAGGGCGACCAGCCGGTCCTCGAGGAGGTCTGCGCAGCCCAATGGGCCCGCGTCGGGGGCGGGGCCGGTGTCCGAGCTCCCGTCTGCGTCGGCGGCATCCATCGGGGAATCCGTGGCGGCGTCGGCGGCGGCGTCGATGGTGGAGCGGGACTCGCTGCATCCAGCGAGGGCGACGATGATGAGGGGCAAGTGCCGGAGCATGGGGCGAGCTTGCCTGATGGCGCTCGGCCCACGCAATGCGCCAAGCTCGGAGGGCCAAGTCCTCCCTGCCTCCTGCTTCCTGTGCATCCTGCGGGCTCAGAAACTGCCGGCGACCGATACGCCCGCGACGTTCGGGCCGACGAGGGGGGTGACCTGGGCCGTGGGTGCCGTGTCATCGGGGCCGAGGCCTTGCTCGTACTTCTCCCAGGCCTGCTCGTATGGCGTGGGAATGAACGAGAGGGCGCCCAGGAGCACACCCATGATGGCGAGCGCGCTGCCGGTGATCATTCCGATGGTGCGGGGGTCGTCGCGGTCGACGGTCGCGCTCAGACCTACCGCGATTCCGCCGCCGACGGCCATCGAGAAACCGGCGACGATCGAGAGCATGCGCTGCGTGCGGCTGATCTCGGCCATGGCGCGCAGTTCGCCTTCGAAGCGCCCGAGGTCTCGCACCGAGAGGCCCTCGCCGCGGGCGAGCTGGAAGCGCTCGTAGTTTTGCTCCGGGTAGGTGGAGACGATGAAGTTGTAGATGCCCATCGCGGTGCTCATGACACCGAGGCCGATCATGGCCGCGCCGAGGCCGACCGTGGCTTCCCGGGAGCCTACGACGAGGCTGTCGTCGGTGATGTACCAGACGCCGAGCCCCGCAAGGAGGCCCCCCGCGACCACCCCGAGGGGCGCCGCGATGTAGCGGAGCGTGCGGCTCATCCCGTCAAATGAAGCGAGCCACGCATCGAGCCGCACGACGTCTACTTCTGCCGCGGACGCTTCCTGGGTGGTGACCATGGGGGGCGGAGGGGGCATCGTCTCGTCTCCGGCGGCGGGGGCCGGGGGGATGGCCAGAGCGTCGGACGTGGTGGCGGCCTCGGACCCCGTCACCGCCGCTTCTGCCTGGGCCAGCGCAGGGGTGGGGCCGCCGAGGAAAGCTCCCAAGACTGCGCAAGTCATACAAACCGGGAGCATCGGCGGGAGGGCGTGCAGTCGTCGCATGCCGTCGCCTTAGCACCTCGGGGCTCGCAGTCTACGTGCCCCAATGCTCCGTGAAGCATGAACGGTAGGGCTCTGGGCGCATCGTCAGCAGCCGACCTGCCAGAAGAGCACTTCGTTGTTGTCCTCACGGCACTCGGCGATGACGCCCTCGCCTTCGTCGTCGCTATCGAGGATGGCGTACCAGTTGGTCGGCTCGGAGCCCACCTCGACGTCGAAGGAGATGCGCTCACTGCCGCCTTCGGGCTCGAGGACTCGGCTGGTTTCGGCCTCGTCGATCAGGACGCCGCCGCCCGCGGGGTGCCCACGATAGAGCTTCACCGTGGCGCCGACGCCGACGATCTCGAGGCCCCAGTTCTGCACATTCACCGTCAAGCGCGCGGTGCTGCGCCCGGTGCACTCGAACTCGCCTCGACCGCCCCAGAGGTCGGGGGTCGCGAGCACGTCGCCGTCTTCTCGAAGGTTTTGGCGGTAGGCGTTCAGGACGTTCCAGGAATCGGGCTCCGGCGACGTGATCGTCCCATCCTCTTCGACGTTGGTGATGTGGTAGCTGTGTTGGTTCCAGATACGGCGGGCGCCGACCCAGCGGCCACGGCGGTCCCCCCATACCTCCACCCCGGGCTCGGTCCAGTACTCCGTGCGAAGAAATCGGGCTTCGGCGTTGGCCGCGAATATGATCTCTGCGTCGCCGTCGTCGTCCACGTCGGCGATGGTCGGGTTTTCCGACCGCGTGCGCGACGAGTTGCGCTTGCGGAAGAGAACCTCTCCGGTGGTCCCATCGTACACGCGGAAGAAGTACTGGTCATTGTAGACCACCTCGGCGCGTCCATCTCCGTTGAAGTCGAAGACGCTCGACCCGGTCCCGGAGGACGAGCTGTCGGCGGTGTCCGGGTCGGACCACATCATGCCCACGTCGATGCACCCGGGGCTGCCGGCCGTGACGCAGCTTGGGTCGTAGACGCCGTAGGCGGCGCCATTGGCCACGCCGAACTCGACGTCGCCGTCACCGTCGAAGTCCGCGACGGTCGGGGAGCCGCCGATCGCGAGGGCCGCCCGGCCTTCGAGCACGCGCCGCCAAACCTCTTCACCAGTATGGCCGTTGAGCATGCGCACGTGGCCCCGGCTGACGAGGATGACCTCCGGTCCGGGGAGTGACGGGTCGGCGTCGGCGATGGCGCATTGGCCGTCGAAGAGGTCCGGTTGGTTCCAGTAGATGTCGCCGTTGGCGCGGAAAGCGGTGTGGCCGGAGATGACCTCCTGGATGCCGTCGCCATCGAGGTCGGCGACGCAGCTGAGGGGCCCGAGGAACTGATTGATGCCGCGTCCGGTGCCATCTTCGCCGACCCAGCGCAAGTCGCCGGTCGCTCCGTCGAGCACGTTGCGTCCGATGATGACCTCGACGGTCCCGTCGCCTTCGAGGTCTGCGAGAGCCGGCCCGCCGCCGATCGATACGCTGGGGTAGAGGCCGCGGTCCCGAGCCGACGGGTAGGGGGACTCCCACATGAGCGTGCCGTCGGCGCGGATGGCGTAGGTCCCGGAGGTCGTGCCGAGGCCCACGACTTCGTTCATACCATCGCCGTCGATGTCTCCGGCGGCGACGTTGCCCGTGCCCTCGAGGACGCCGCGCTCTCCTTCGTCGCTTGGGAAGCTCACGGTCGTGTCGGTTCGCGGGTCGACGATGCGCAAGTAACCCCCGCCGGACGCGCCGCGAGTCAACGGCGGGTAGGAGACGAAGACGAGCTGTGGCTCAATCCGGTCGGTGTCGTAGGGGTCGAGGTCGATGACCAGGGGTGTGGCGCAAACGTGCACGGAGTCGCGATGGGTCACCGGGCTGTTGGGCCAGCGGTACTCGAGGACCGGGTCTTCGAAGGGCGTGATTACCGGCTCTGTCCGACATCGCCCGGATACCGGGGGCGGCCGCAACTCGGGCTCGGCGTCCGGTTCGCCAACGTAGGAATCGGGGGCGGGGACGTCGGTGTCGGGGCGGGCGTCCACGGAGGCATCCGCAGCGGCGTCACCCGCGTCGGTCCGCGTCGGGTCGATCGAGGCATCGCCGTCTCCGGGGTGGGATAGGTAGCAACCGCTCGAACCCACGACCCACAAAATGCAGGTCAGGCCGGCGAGGCGACCGAGGGCTGAGGGGCCGGATGAGGGGAGATGGGTCATCGCGAGCTTCCGAAGAGGGGGGCCGATGGTGCGCCCACCGACAACACTGATGCCACGGACCCCGGGCCCCAACCAGCCGAAACCGGTTGCGGTGCAAGGGCGGATGGGGCGCTGCTCCAGGCGGGCCCTGGGGAAGTGCCCCGCGAGAACCCCGCCCTCAGGCTGACTTCGGTGCCATTCGGGCGATGACCCCGTGTTCCAGGGTTCCAACGGCGTCAATTGTGATGGCGACGCGGTCTCCGGGGTGCAGGGGACCCACCCCCGCTGGGGTCCCCGTGCATACGAGGTCACCGGGCTCGAGGGTCATGACCGCGGAGGCATACGCCAACAGCGCACCAACATCCCAGAGCATCATCGAGGTTCGCCCTTCCTGGCGCACCTCGCCGTCGACCCGAAGGCTCACCGCGAGGTCGTCGGGGGATACGCCGGTTGTGACCCAGGGGCCCACCGGGCAGAAGGTGTCGAAGCCCTTGCCGCGGGTGAACTGCACGTCCCGTCGCTGGAGGTCCCGGGCCGTTACGTCGTTCACGCAGGTGAGTCCGAAGATGGCAGCCCGCGCTTCGCCCTCGCTCGCGTCCCGGAGCCGCTGGCCGACCACCACGCCCAGCTCCGCCTCGTGTTCCACCCGCTGGCTCTGGGTGGGTAGCTCTACCGCACCGCCGGGGCCGAGGAGCGCGCTCGGAGGCTTGAAGAAGAGTAGCGGCTCCTTGGGGACCTCGTTGCCCAACTCCTCGGCGTGGGCGCGATAGTTTCGGCCGACGCAGAGGATCTTCGAAGGCGTCACGGGAGCGAGCAACGACGCTTCTTCCAGGCGTACGAGGCGGCTCGTCTCGAGCCCGCCATCATAGGGCGCCCCGGTGAGCAGCATCGCCGTCTCGTCGTCGACGAGCCGTGCCCAGTGGTCGACTCCGGCATGGCTCAATCGCACGTAACGCATGACGTGACGATACCCGAGAAGGGCTCAGCGTTGGACGATGACGATGCGGTGGTCGTCGCGGTGTTCGAAGACGCCACTCTCGCCGGTCTCGCCCCAGGAAAGGCCCCAGAGCACCTGTCGGCGCTGTCCGTAGTCCCAGGCGATCGCCACCGAGGGGGCCTCTTCGCCCGCGATGATGAAGCTCGAACCGTGTACGAAAGACCCGTCGGGCATGGGGTGGATCACGGCGAGCACCGTGGATTCGCCGTCGCTGCCGGCGAAGACCCAGGCCTCCTCGCCGTGCTCCGGGCTCCACGCGAGCACCCCGGGGGCGATGGTCCAGGAGATCGATTCGCGACTGCTTTCCCCTCGAGCGAGGGCCTCGTCGACGGCTTCGGCGTCGAAGAGCGAGAAGCGCGGGGCGAAACGGGCGAGTTCGGGGATGGACGCGAGGATCCGTCGGAGTTCCGGTTCCTCGAGGGGGCGGTCGCGGAAGGCGTGGCGGGACTCCTCCGCCGGGTAGGCCAGCTCCGGGGCCGCGGCCCGGCAGCAACGGAACGAGGTGTCGCCGTCACCGACCGCCGGTTCGAGAGCGTGGCGCGCCGCGCAGCGATGCTCGGGCAGTGGGTCCTCCGGGCGTCCTCCGCGTACGACCGCCGAGTAGCGCGTGCTCCCGAGGCCGCGGGTCACATCGCTGCTGGTCCACTCGAACGTCGAGACGCCGAGGTCCACGACCCCGTAGGGCGACGCGCACTGGGCAGGGTCGAGGCGGCAAGCATCGATGTCATCGACGTCCCGAAGGGGACCGCCGGGGTAATCACGGGTCGTGTCCCCTTTGCACGCGCGCTCCCATTCGAGCTCGTTGCAAAGACGTTTGCCCTCGGCGGCGCAGAGCGCTCCTGCCTCGTCTCGGGTGAGGCCGGTTTCGGGGCTGCGGTTCGGGTCGTTTGGATAAGGAAAGCGGTCGATGCGAAACGACGGGACGGTGATGGGGACGAGGTCGGCCTCCCGGCGCGGATCCCGCAGGGGATTTCCGGGGCGGCTCCCAACCTGGAGCACACCGGCCGGGACGGTGACCTCCTGGTCTGGAGCGAAAGCGGCGACGGCCGCCCGCGGGCCCTCTTCGGCCAGATCCGGTCGCGGGGCAGGTTCTGCTGCATTGGGGGGCGTGACGACGGGCGTGCTGGCGGCCCCATCGGGGGCAGTCGAGACGCGGTCGCCTGCCGCACAGCCGGCAAGGGCGAGGAGCAGGGTCAGGGCAGCAAGGGCTCTCACCCCCCGAACCTAAGGGGCGTCGATCCCGCGGACAAAAAAACCGGCGCCCGGCCTTGCCCGGGCGGCGTCGAGGGCCTATCGGTGGGGCGTCGGAGAGGCTGGGTGATCGCCGGCGGGTTCGCCCGCGGGAGGAAAGTCCGAGCTCCAGTGGACAGAATGCCAGGTAACGCCTGGTGGGGGTGACCCCGAGG
>JAFDCW010000773.1 GCA_019312705.1 Deltaproteobacteria bacterium | reverse complement strand
CGCTCCCCTCGAAGCCACGCATAAGCCGCCGCTACTCTGAGTCCCTCGCAGCCCCCATTGTTACGAACGAGGGCCCTGAAGGGTTCAGAGCATCTGACCGATTCTAGGACGAGGCCAATATTCTGCCACTCCTAAACGGTGTCGAATGGAGCGTTTAGGTGCCCGGGACCTTGGATCGGCGTTCGCGAATGGCGGCCTGAGCCGCCGCGAGGCGGGCCACCGGCAACCGAGGCGGGGAGCAAGATACGTAGTCGAGTCCGATCTCGTGGCAGAACTCGACCGACTGGGGTTCGCCCCCGTGCTCGCCGCAGAGCCCGAGCTTTAGGTCCGGGCGCGTCTGCCGCCCCCGCTCGCACGCAATCTTCACCAGCTCGCCGACACCGCGGCGGTCGATGCGCACGAAGGGGTCGATTGGAAGCAGCTTCTTGTCCGGGGCGATGTAGGCGGGGAGAAACCGCCCCGCGTCGTCCCGACTGATGCCGAAGGTCGTCTGGGTCAGGTCGTTCGTCCCGAAGGAGAAGAACTCGGCGGTCTTGGCCAGGTCGTCGGCGACGAGGCACGCCCGGGGCAGCTCGATCATCGTGCCAACCTGATAGTGTATCTGCACGCCGGCCGCCTCGAAGACCTCGTCCACGACCCCGCGAACCTCCGCGGCTATGAACTCGAGCTCTTCGGCGAGGCTGACCACGGGGATCATGATCTCCGGCGCCACGGCGATGCCCTTCTTCGAGCATTCCACAGCGGCCTCGGCGAGGGCACGACACTGCATCCGGTAGATTTCCGTTGCGGTCACTCCCAGCCGAACCCCGCGGTGACCGAGCATCGGGTTGACCTCGGCCATCGCCCCGGCCCGGTCCCGGACGACGTTCACGGGCACGCCGAGGGCCTCGGCCACACGATCCATTTCGGCGTCTTCCCGGGGGAGGAACTCGTGCAGAGGCCAGTCCAAGAGGCGCACCGTCATCGGTCGACCATCGAGGGCGGTGAACATGCCCTCAAAATCCGAGCGCTGCATCGGCGCGACCGAGTGCAGCCACTTGGCCCGCTGCTCTTCGCCTTCGGCGAGGGCCATGCAACGCACGGCGGAGAGGCGGTCTTCGGCGAAAAACATGTGCTCCGTACGACACAGCCCGACGCCTTCTGCCCCATAGGACACCGCGACGCGCGTCTCCCGGGGGGTGTCGGCGTTGGTGCGCACTCGGAGGCGGCGCCGCTCGTCGGCCCAGGCCATGAGGGTGTCGAACTCGGGGACCTTCGCCGCCGCTTCGACGTCGAGCTCGCCTTCGTAGATGAGGCCGTTCGTCCCGTCGAGGGTGATGACGTCCCCGGGCTTCAAGACCTTGAGCCCGGCCGCCGTGCGAACGGAAACCGTCTGGGCCTGGTAATCGACATTGAGGTCGCCGACGCCGGCGACGCAGCTGCGTCCGAGGCCCCGAGCGACGACGGCCGCGTGGGAGGTCATGCCGCCGGTCGCGGTGACGATGCCCTTGGCCGCCTTCATCCCATGGATGTCCTCGGGGCTGGTCTCGCGACGAACGAGGATCACGGCCTTGCCGTCGGCCGCCAGGCGCTCCGCCTCGTCGGCGTCCAGGACGATGATGCCCATCGCCGCCCCGGGGCTCGCCGGAAGACCACTCGCGAGGGGGAGGATGCCTCGCTCCTCGAGCACCTCGGGGTCCGGCAGCTGAGCATGGAGAAGCTGCTCGAGGGATTCGGGGGAAACCCGCAGCACCGCCTCCTCTTCGTCGATGAGCCCTTCGGCGACCATGTCGACGGCGCAGCGAACCGCCGCATGGGCGGTGCGCTTCCCGGACCGGGTCTGGAGCAGAAAGACGCGCCCCTCTTCGACCGTGAACTCGATGTCCTGGATGTCCTTGAAGTGCGTCTCGAGGCGGGTCGCGATGGCAGCGATTTCGGCAAAGGCCTCTGGGTGTGCCTGCTCGAGGGACCGGTCCTCACGACCCGGGGGGGACGCCTGGGCCGTCAACGGCTGCGGCGTACGAGTCCCGGCGACGACGTCCTCGCCCTGGGCGTTCTCGAGGTACTCGCCGTAGAGCAGCTTGTCCCCGGAAGACGGGTTGCGGGTGAAGGCAACGCCCGAGCTGCTCTTGTCCCCGAGGTTGCCGAAGACCATCGCCTGTACGTTGACGGCGGTCCCGGTATCATCGGGGATCTCGTGCATCGCGCGGTAGACCACGGCGCGGGGGTTCCCCCAGGACTCGAACACCGCGAGGATGGAGCCCCAGAGCTGCTCCCGGACGGTGGCTGGGAAAGGCTTGCCCGCGCCCTTGGCGATGCTCTGGAAGCGCCCCACGAGGCTCTCCAGATCCTTCGCCGGCACGTCTTGGTCCCGCATCGCGGGGTCGCCGAGGCCGCTCTTGGCGTCGCCGAACGCGTCGTCGAAGAGGTCGCGATCCAGGCCGAGGACGACGTCGCCGTACATCTCGAGGAAACGCCGGTACGCGTCGAAGGCAAACCGACGATTCCCGGTGACCTCGCCGAGTCCGGCCGCCGTCTTGTCGTCGATTCCGAGGTTGAGGATGGTATCCATCATGCCCGGCATCGATACGACGCCGCCGGACCGTACCGAGAGCAGGAGCGGGGCCTCGGCGTCACCGAGGCGCTTGCCGAGGTTCTTTTCGAGGGCCGCGAGGGCCTGGTCGACCTCCGCTTCGAGCCCCTCGGGGATCTTGCCGGTGGCGCTGAAGGCGCGGCACGCCTCGGTGGTGATGGTGAATCCCGGGGGCACCGGGATCCCGAGGCGAGTCATTTCGGCAAGACCGGCCCCTTTGCCTCCGAGCAGCAGCCGCGGCTCGGGGGCATCGATGACGTCGTTGAAGCTATAAACGTATCTACTCATGTGGACAGCTCATGAAAGTGGGCGATGGCGGTGACCGTTC
>JAFDCW010000119.1 GCA_019312705.1 Deltaproteobacteria bacterium | reverse complement strand
GCTCAAAACTGCGAAAACTGCGGACCGTCTCGATTCACGTCTCCCGATTCACGTCTCGAAACAGCGTCGCAGGTCACGTGAGACACAAGCGAGGTGGTCTCGGTTTCGAGCAGCCCGCGCAGCCTACCTTTTGTAGGTGAGCAGGCAGCGCAGAAAGCGAGGCCAGATCGCGCCGTGGATCGCGCGACCAGCGATGCTGTTCAGTCGACGAGGACGACGACGGCGGTGGTGTTGTCGCAGGCGTCGTTGCGCCAGGCCTCGCTGATGAGGGCGGGCACGATCATCTGGTCCGGCGCGGCGCTCATGATCGAGGCGATGCGGCGGTCGCTGACCTGGCTGGTCAGGCCGTCGCTGCAGAGCAAAAAGCGGTCGCCGGGCTCGAGGGAGAGGGTTTGCGTGTCTTGGCGGGGTTCGGTCACGCCGAGGGCGCGGGTCAGCACGTGGCGGTGCATCACCCGCTGGGCCCGGGGGATTCCGGCGGCCTCCATGTCGGCCACCAGGGAGTGGTCGCGGGTCAGCGACACGAGCCTACCGCCGCGCAGGCGATAGATGCGGCTGTCTCCGACGTGGGAGATGACGGCGCGCCGGTCCGAATCGACGCGGAGGGCGACGAGGGTCGTACCCATCTCCTTGAGGTGGCCAATCCGGCGCTTCTTCACCTCGTGGTGGGCCATGCGAAAGGCCATGTCCATGCGCGCCTCCCGGATCTCCGAGTTCCCGTCCGCTGCGGTGCCGACCTGAGTGAAGAACCGGTTGAGGGTCTGGACGGCGATCCCGCTCGCCACCTCCCCGCCTTCGCAACTGCCCATCCCGTCCGCGACCGCATAGATGCTGGCGAAGTGATCCACGAGGAAGCGGTCCTCGTTCAGGGAGCGGCGGCCGATGTCGGAGCCACCGAAGGCGGAGAGTCGAAGGGGTCGCATGGTCCGGTGACGTTGCGAGCACCGTGCCACGCGATTTCTGAAGGGCATTTCAGCCCCGAGAAACCTCCACCGTGCGCTCGTGAAATGCCCACGTTTCAGAAGTGAATGCGACTTGTAACAAGGGATTCACCATTCGGTGACGGGAGTTTTCGCGGCGATCGACGGCCAAGGCGGCCCCGCGATGATGGGCCCCTGGGCCTTTCGCGCCTATGCTCTGGCCGCTGATGAAATCGCTCCTCGATCGTGCCTCGAAGTGGATCGTCGACCGACGAAGGGGCGTGCAGATCGTCATCGCGGGGGTCGCCCTCGCCGCGGCGTTCGGGGTCGCTGATCTGCGCTTCGAGCTCTCTCCCGAGGGCCTCGTTGCGGAAGAGGGACCACCAACGGGCCCCGAGGCCCGAAGGCGCGCGGCCCACGCCGCAGCGTTCGAAGGGGACGAACGGGTCCTCCTCGTCGTGGTCTCGGGACACGACGTGCTCACCGACGAGGCCCTCGCGTATCAGCACAGCCTAGCCTCCTGGCTCGCGGCCCGGCCCTGGGTGAGCCACGTAGACTCCCTGACGACGGCTCCGATCCCCCACCGAGTGAAGGCGAGAAAGCCCACCCTCGCTGACCTGGAAACGGACGATGAAGACTTCCCCCTTCCCCTCGGCCCCGAAGCGGAAGCGCTGGCCCTCCTGGCCGCCGAGGCACCGACCCGCTTCCCGGGCGGCCTCGGCTCCATCGTCGACGGTTGGGACGATCGGCCCCTCGAGATCGCGGCCCTCGTCGCGGGAGCGGCCCCGACCCTCGCCGATGGAGACCTGATTCGCGAGGTCGCCGCCGACCGTGGGCTCTTCTCTCGCCGGATGGTGGCCCGAAACCGGAGCGCCGCCCTGATCGCCGCAACCCTCACGACGGCGACCGATCGAGAGACCGAGGCCGCTGTCCACGAACTCCGGGCGCACCTCGGCGATACGCCGCCGCCGGAGGGTCTCCGGGTATCTCCTGCCGGACTGCCCTACCTCGGGACCCGCCTCGTCGAGGCCCTCGAAACCGACTGGGAAGCCCTCATCATGCTGGCGTGCCTGGGCTCGTTCGCGGTCCTCGCCTTCGGATTTCGCTCCCTCGCGGGGATCGTGCTGCCGTTGGCCGCGGTCGGCATCAGCCTGGCCATCGTGACTGGGTCGATGGGGTACCTCGGGCTGCCGATCGATCTCCTGACGAACGTGATCCCCCCGCTCCTGATCACCATCGGCCTCGGCGACGCGATCCACCTCCTGCACCGTTATCGCGAAGAACGACACCGTGGCCAAAGTCCGCTCTCCGCGGCTCGGCAGACGATGTCGACGATGGCGGTCGCCTGTTTCATGACCTCCGCAACGACCGCGATTGGCTTCGGTTCGCTGATCATCAGCGAGACCGAAGTCCTCCGACGCTTCGGCGCGATCGCCGGTGGCGCGGTGATGGTCGCCTACTTGGTGACGGTGCTCTTCCTGCCCTCGGCCCTCCCGGCTTTCCCCCGGGAAGAGAGCGCGCACCGACAGCCCAAGGGCGGCCGAACCGTGGACCGGCTAGTCATGGCCGTGGCGTGCTTCGCGATGCGGTCCCCCGTCGCCGTGCTCGGGTTGACGGCGGTCCTCTTCGTCGCCTTCATCGCCGGCGCCGCCAATGTGACGGTCGATGGGGCCCTCCTCGACCAGTTCGACGGGTCGTCGGACGTGCGGGAGACGACGCTCACCCTCGAAGAATCCCTCGGGGGCGTGCGCTCGTTCTACGTCGTCGCCGACGCGGGAGAAGGCATGGAAGAAGGCGCCTCTCTGACTCGGCCCATCCTCGATGAGCTCGACGCCATCGCTGCAGAGCTCCGCCACGAAGAAGGCGTGCTCCGGGTGACCACCCCCGGGGACGTGCTCCGAGAAACCTGGGCCCTCGTCACGCGAGATCCAGATTCGGCGTCCGATGCCTTCGATACCCGGGGGCGCATCGAGGCCCTCGCGGCCGTGGTCCGCTCGACGGCCACCCACGACCCCGGACACCCGGGCCACGCCGCTCACGAAGGGCACCCTTCAGCCTTCGATCGCTTCGCATCCCCAGACGGCCGCTTCGCTCGGGTCGAGGTTCGCCTCCAAGACCGGGGCATTCGCCACCTCAACGCCATCTTCGACCGCCTCGAGTGGCGCCTCGGCACGCAGAACGCCATGGCCGGCTTCATCGCCGGAGAAGCCCACCGCGCGTCCCGGGGCCTCGACCGGGTGATCTCGGATCTCCTCGCGAGCCTCGCCCTCGCGGTCGTGGTGATCTTCGTGCTCGTGGGCGTGCTCTTCCGCAGCCCGCGCCTCGCCCTGGTTAGCGTGCCGCCGAACATCATTCCCCTCGCGGCGGTCCTCGCGTGGATGGGCCTTCGTGGGCTCTCACTCAACGCCAGCACGGTCATCGTCTTCGGCGTGAGTATCGGCCTCGCCGTCGACGGGACGATTCACGTTCTGACGCGCTTCCGGGAGGAGCGCCGACGAAACGATTCAACCGCCGCGGCCATCGAAGCCGCGATCGCCGGTTCTGGCCGTGCCGTCGCCCTGAGCTCCGCCGCGGTGCTGCTCGGCTTCCTCGCCCTTCAGGTGAGCGGCTTCTTACCCGTGCGGCTCTTCGGCGAGCTGTCCATCGTCGCGGTCTTGGCCGCCCTCATCGCCGAGCTGACCGTCCTCCCCGCGCTCCTGATGCTCACGATGCGGGGCGGAAAGACGCGATGAGGCCATCGAAGGCCTCGGCGGCGAGGTTCACCGTCGCCTCGGGGCCGACCATCTTGAAGAAGACCGGGCCGCCCGGGCCCTCGACGATTGCGCCGAGCATGCGGTGGCCGCCGTCGGCTCCCTCGGCGGCCGCCTGCCCCGGCATCTGCATGCCGCCGAAGCCGCCGTAGACGTCGATCTTGGTGACCTGCATGCCCGCGACCATGGACCGGGTAGTCTCCGGGGGCCGGTCATCGCTGACGCGCATCTGCCCGACCCATCGATCGATGTTGGCCTGGATGCCCCCTCCCCCACCAGGGAAATGGAAGACCGTGAGCTCAGTGCCCTCGTCGCCGCCGTCGATGCCGTATTGGGCGGCGCGCATCTGGGAGCTCGGGGCCTGATAGACGAGAGGCGCGGGGGCCAGCCACTGGATGCCCGCGACGGTGAGGCGCCCTTCGGCGTCGGGCTGGGCCGCGCCGGCTCCCGCGGGCGGTCCTCCGACCGGCGCTCCCTGGGGCCCGGCCTGACCGAGGGGCGGGTGCCCTTCGGGGAGCTGGTCCGGCGCCAGGGGCCGGGGCTGCGGTGCGTCGGCGACCGGCTGGTCATGGTTGCGCGGCGTCGCCCGTCGGCCCTCGGCCCCTTCGGGGTTGCGGGTGCAAGCGGCGAGGGAGAGGAACATGAGGATGGCCGAGAGAGCCGGGAGCGTGCGCGTCATGGGCGAATGTATAGGCCAGCACATCCTGCGACTCAATCTCAATAGCGCGCCCGGCCCCTGCCGACCCGTCACCGGCAGTGTTGAACCTCGGTCGAAGCTGTCCCGAAGCAGGACCCCGGAGACCCGGCGCACGTGACGAACGCGCCCGCCTCACCACACAAAGGTACCGGCTCGAGGAAGCCGCTCGCCAACTCGCAGCGGATCGATGCCGCGGCCGAGCAGGAGGGTGGCATCGGGTATTGCTGAACTCCGATGCCGTCGCAGTCGTAGTCGAAGCTCGTGACGCCCGACAGCGTCACGTAGGGAGACGGGAAATAGGCAGTCTGGTCCGGGTTGACCTCGCCGGCGATGGGGTCGGCGCTGCTGTCGTAGCAATCACTGATCGGGCGGCCGGCGAAGCCCGGCGGACAAGCCGTGATGGAACACATGCGGACCAGAGGCAGACCCGTATGTCCGTCGCCGTCGCGATCCGTCCAGCACGCGAACGGCGGGTCGTCCTCGTCGGTCTCGCCGTCGCAATCGTCGTCGATGAAGTTGCAGACATCGACGGTGACCCCGGGGTGGATGGCTGGGTCGCCGTCGTCGCAATCCGCTCCTCCGCAGTCGCCCGCCGGCGAATATCCGTCTCCGTCGACGTCTTCGGGAACTAGGCTGCAGGTATGCGTCGCGGGGTCGCAGACCCCGGCCATGCAATCGGCCCCGGGGCAGGCGGAGTCGTTGGCGCACGAGAACGAACAATCGTTCTCGCACCCGTCACCCGCCTCTTCGTTCCCGTCGTCGCACGCTTCCTCGCCGTCGACGACCCGGTCACCGCAAATGGCTCGCACGTCCGGCGGTGCGTCGGCCGCGGCATCCCGCGCCGCATCCATCGGCACGTGCACCGTCGCGTCGGGACGGGGAATGTCCTCCAGGATCAGGCCGCACCCCGAGAGCCCAAGCACCACGAAAACGTTCAGCCACCACGAACGCATGGCACGAGTGTGATGAAATTCGCGGCGCGACGCTAGTGCGTGTTCCAGAGCCACGGAAGGTTTCTCGCTCGTTCGCGGCCTCTTCTGGGGCCGTTGAGCCAGGACGGCCCGCGTGATCGCGGCGGCTGAGCCTGTGCCAGCGGCTCACTGAACGCCCTTTGATGTAGGATTGTCGGCGGAGGTACGGCGTCACCGGCGGGACGATCAGGTCCCCTCGCCGACCGGCACAAACGTCTCCCGGGCCGACGCGCCTTCGACGACCTGCTCGGGCGTGAGGCGCATCGGGCTGGGTTCGTTGCCGAGCCAGAGGAAGGTCTGATCGTCGAACGCTGGCGTGGCGGGGCGCCCGGACTCCCCGGCGTGCATCATGTTCTCGCCGGTGGTGGCGTCTCCACGGAGAGTGATGATCATCCGCCAGACGCTGACGCTGCCATAGTCGAAGTCGCGACCGCCGAAGCCCGAGTTCGCGGTGTCGACGGTGAAGTTGTCACCGCCCTTGGGGAAACCGGGAAGATTGGCGCGTGGATCGCCAGCCGGCAGGTCCGCCATCAACGGGATGCGCTCGGGGGTGATCGAGTACATGTCGAGCAGGAAGCCGAAGCTGGCGTCGTCGGCGTCGATGAAGTCACCGAGAAGCGCCTCGAAGAAGCCATGGTGACGCAGGCCCCAGAGCCACGAGTCCCAGTCATCGTTGCCGAAGCCGCCCTGCCCAGGACCCGTAGACTCGGACCGCAGGAACACCAGCGCCTCGTCGATGGCGAGCATGGCGATCTCCTGGCTCGTCTCGACCTCGGGCGTTCCGAGCACGTCGAAGAACACCGACTCTTCGGTGGCGGCATTGTACTCGGCGAGCATCAACGGGTTGCCTGGGCCGCGGCCATCGAGCATGCGCGTCACAACCCGCATCCGGGCGCCGCTGGTCGGGGTGTGCGTGCCGCTGGGCAAGCGCTCGTCTCCGAGCGCCATGCGCACGAAGGGGCCCCACCACGCGTTGAAGAGCATGGTCGCCACTGCGTTGTCGCGCGCCGTGTCGGCGACCGGCGTGTTGTAGAATGTCTCGACGCCGGAGTCGGCGATGTGGCCGCCGTCTCGCCACGCCATGATCCGGGTCTCGAGCCCGATGTAGTCGGCGCTCTTCGCCGCCCACTGGGCCGCCATGCGCTCCTCGGGGCTACCGGCCGCGGGGGTGCCCGCCGCCGCGGTGCGCGCGGCCTCGATCGACTCGAGGAGCAGCGGCACGAACTGCGCGCCCAAAGGCGAGCGGATGTCCGCCTGCATGGTGCGGATGTAGTCCTCGTCGATGGTGTCGCCGCCAGCGGTCAGGAGCTCGGCGATTCGCGTGACGCGATAGTCCTCCTGAAACGGTCCCCCGATGTACCAGGGGTCGTTTTCGAGGTCGTTGTCCGCCGTCAGGTCTCCCGGGTCGGCGTTGGCGCTCGCGACGAAGCCGCTCGCCGGATCGATGGCCGCGATGTACTCGTCGTGGGGCACCGTGCACCGCTGCGGATCGTCGGGCGCCGACTCGTCGATGTTGCCCTCGGCGGTGAGCGGGATCTCGAAGCCGCCGAATCGTGTGCCGTCGATTAGACGGCCGGGATGTGCGCCGTCTGCCCAACGTCCATCCGTCCCGCGCAGGTTTCGGCGGCACGGCATCGCCTGATAAGGCGTGAACATCACCGAACCCGACGAATCGGCGGCGATGAAGTTCTGCGATGCTCCGATCATGCCCTGCGAGTTGTCGTACATCTCCCGAACGGTGCTCGACTCGCCCCAACGCATCATGCCGTTGATGTAGTTGCCCCCGTCGAGCGGCGTATAGTCGAAGCTCAACGCGGTGATCATGCCGTCGCCGTCCGTGTCTTCGGGCACGACGTAGCTCCCAAGGAGGTTGACGAGCGTCTCGCCAGCGCCGAGCACCTCGTCCGCCGCGGCGTCGCGACCTTCGATGGACGTGATGATCCGCCCGTCGTAAGTCTCCCAACGAGCCCACGTCTCGGTCCGCCCCACGCTGTCGAGGGCCGGAAGATCCGCGATGACGTACTCCTCGTCGACCTGCACGAGGGCGCGCTCCGCCCCTTCGAAGATCGTGGCCATCGGGACGCCGGCCGAGTCGAGAATGAGCTCCTCTTGGTACCAGTCCGTGATGTCGCCGAAGTGCTGCGTGCTGCTGAACGCGATGTCGCCGTTCGTGCCGGACATCATGACGGGCAAGCCGGGCAGATACATGCCGACCCGCGCCCGACCACCACCTGTGCCGAGCAGCCGGGTGTCCGAGCCGGCGCGATAGAACGGCGTGGGCACGCTGCCGCCGAGGTGTGCCTCGGAGGCGAAGATGGCCGAACCGTCGGCGGTGATGGAGCCCCCAGCTGCCCAGGCGTTCGAGCCGTACCCAGCCTCCGTGTCGCGACCCAGGCGAGCTTGGACCCGGTCCAGGTGCGGGAGCAGGCGGTCGACGACCTGCGGGGGAAGATGCTGCGGGATCCCTCGCTCGGGTACGTATCGATCCCCGGAGAAGATGAGGGGCATCGCGGTCGCGCCCGCCGTCTCGAGGCCCCAAATGCTCGCGCTCGCGTACCCATTGGCGTTGGTGACGCGACCGTACGCGTCCCACGCCCCCGCCATGCGCAGTCCTTCGAAGGCCTCGCCGGCGTAGAGGTCACCGCGCTCGAGCGTGCGATAGGCCGAGTCGCGGCGGATGTCGCCGGTCTCGTAGCTGGACCGGTAGAGCAGGACGGTCGCAATGGCGACGATGTCGCGACGGTTGAAGTCTTCCATCATCTCGACCGCGCTGCGAAAGCCCAGGATGGGCGCCGCTACTTCGTACTCGGAAGGAGGGAACGTCCGCCGATTGCGCGTCGCCTCGATGTAGGCGTTGACGCCTCCTGCGAAGGCGTCGAACATGGCTTCTTGCTCCGGCGTGAGGCTCGCGAGCACGGAGTCGGTGACGCGAGTCATGGCCGTCCCCCGCGACTCCAGGTCGACGTCGAGCACGTCTTGGCCGAGGAGCTCCGTGAGCCGGCCGGTCCCGAGCCGCCTCTCGAGGTCGATGATGAAGAACCGATGACGCGCCATGACGAAGCCCATCACGCATGCGGCATCCGCGTCGGACGCGCCGTAGACGTGCGGCACCTCGTGCTCGGTGAACACGTTGTAGGCGCGCTCGCTCAAGCACGGCAGCTCGAAGCGGGCGGACTCTTCGACGTCACCGATGACGGGGGGCGGCGGCACGGGGTCCCCGGCGTCCCCCGCATCGCCGGCATCGGTCATCGCGTCGCCGCCGGCATCCGCCGGCGGGCCATCGTCACCGCAGCCCAAGAAGAATGCGGCTGAAAGAACGAAGACAGTTAGGAAGGAAGTACAGCTCGTACGTCGCATGGGCCTGGACCTTAGACGACCTAGACCTGAACCACACGCCGTCCCTGTTTCGGGCTGCTTCCCGGCGTCCGGAGCTACGAGATCGCGTTCAGAGCCTGGGTCAGGTCTTCGATGATGTCCGAGTAGTGCTCGACTCCGACCGAGAGCCGGACCAGCCCCTGGGAGATCCCGAGCT
>JAFDCW010000772.1 GCA_019312705.1 Deltaproteobacteria bacterium | reverse complement strand
CCGGTGGCACCGCCGCTGGTGCTCGTACCGCTGGACGTACTACTCCCACCACTGGCCCCCGCGGTGTCCTGCGAGCTTGAACCGGTCGCAAAGGGTCCCGTCTCGCTCGGTGTCGCGGTGCTGCCGTCGGTCCCCCCACTGGAACTCCCCGGAGGCAGACCCGGACCCGCCGACTCACCGAAGGCTCCGAACCCGCCTTCGTCTTCCCCGCCCCCGGCGCAACCCCACAGGGCGCCGGCCCCGAAGACCCACGGGATCGAAATGCGCTTCAACAGGTGTAGGGGCGGCCACCCCGATGGGAGCGAAACCCGGCACAACGTCATGGCACCGAGTTTAGGGAAACGCGGCTAGGAGCGTCAAGACACCCGCGTACAGCCGTTGTGCGTCACGTCTCCTCGGGCCTTGCTTCCGGGTCGCTCGCCCAGGGCGCGAACGTAGGCGGCCAGTACCTCGAGGGACGCGCCCGCGAGGTAGCGGCCGAACCCGGGCATCTTCGGCGGCTTGCCCATCCGGATGACGCCCTTGAGGCGTTGGTCGCTGAGCTGGGCCGTAACCTCGGGGTCGGACAGGTCGAGGACTTGCGGTTGGCCGGGGCTCCCGGATCCGTCGTCGCCGTGACAACGGGCGCAGTATTGACCGTAGAGCCGCTCGCCGGACAGTTCCTTCTCGGGACCCGTCGGACTCGAACAGGCCGCGAACAGCGATGCCGCCGCAGCGACGGACAACCCAGACCGACGAAACAAGAATGACGACATGGCGCTAGCGGGGGAACAAGGACAGGACGAGCCCCTCGGGCGGCGCGACATCGGGCGCCTTCGGGGTCAGCTTAGGTGACTGCACCGGGACGGGTGCCGCTTCGGGATCGGGGGGGATCACGGGAGCCTGTGGTTGCGGCGAGGCGGGCTCGGGCTCGGGCGGCGGCTCCACGGGGATCGGTTGGGGCGCGGGTTCCTCGAGCACAAACCCTTCGGCGTCGACCAAGGCGCCCTTGGGCGGTACGAAACTGCCGTCCGCTTCGTTCAACCCGAGCCGCATGCCGAGGCTGTCGTTGTAGAGTTCGACCGACTTTTCATAACCCCGCCGGGCGCGACCGTAGGAGACTCCCGCGATCACCGCGAACGCGACCGTCAAAGCCGCGCTCGTGATCAGGAACGCTCCTTGTCCCCCGAGGTTATTCAGATCGAGTCCTTGTTGGGCGGTGGCGACCATCCCCACCGTCGTTCCGATGCCCGCCACGACGGTCAGCCCCGTGAACACCCGCGCGATCCGAAGTTGCTTGGCCGGCAGCGCTTGGGACGCGAGCTGCTCGGAGCGCAGGACCTTGTCGAGGGAATGCCAGCTGCGTTGGGTCGCGTTGGGGTCGGTGCCCTTGGTGTAGCGCATGCCCTGGGGCCGCGGGTGTCGGGTGATGCTGTGGGCTGCGAACTCGGCCTCACGCGTTTCGCGGTCGGCCTCGACGTTGAGCGCCGCGAAGTCGGTCGGCGGGAGCTGTTTGGCCAGGCTCGAACAGCCGGACGCGACGAGCGTCGCCGCACAGCCGGCAGCGATTAGGAACCTGGAGCGCCCGAGCACCACGCCGCGACCCTAGCACGCTCGGGACTCGATCGCCTCGACCTTGCGGTACAAGCGATCGAGACGGCGGGCACAGGGCACCGTCGAAGCCTCGGCTACCGCCAAGGCACCCCGCGGATCCTTGACCCGGTGTTCGAGGTGCTTGGCCAGGGCCTCGCAAGCCCCGGGATCCCCCGGGAACTCGACGCAGATCCAGGCCCAGTGCTCCGCAGCTCCGCTGTAGTCCTTGGCGCGTCGGGCGAGATCGGCCGCGAACCACCGTGCGTCGCGAAGCGCGTGACGGCTCCGCGCGGCGACCGGGGCCGCGACCACCGCAGCGGACAAGAGCGCAAGGGCGCGTGCCTCGGCGCCGACGACCCGCAGATGACGCGCCACGCCGAATGCCTCGGCCAGACCACGGGGCTGGGTCACGACCTCCGCGAGCACCGTGAGCAGCCGTGCCAGCCCGGTGATGTCGAGACGATTGTGCTCCACCACCCCCGCAACGTCACGCCGGGTGGCCACATCATCGGGGTCCGCGAGCCAGCGTTCGAAGATCGCGGGGACCTCGGCGCCGGGGATATCGTCGATACGGTGGAGCCCGAGGCGCTCCTGCTCGATCGTCGCGAGCCGACAGTCGGCCAGCGTATCGCGCCAGATCCGACGGGACACGTGGAGGAGGTCGACATGCTCCCGCCGCAGTTCCTCGGTCGGCAGCCGGAGGCGGCGAAACCGAGTCTCGAGTACGGGTACGTCGAACGACGAGCCGTTGAAGGTGACCCAGATCGCATCGCGGGGTCCCGCGGCCACGACCGCCGCGACCGCCTCGAGCATGTCGGCTTCAGCCGCCAACCCGTTGAGCGTCCACTGGTGCACGACCATGCCGTCTCCATTGTCATCTCCACCGACGCCGCCGAGACCGACCACGAACGGGATCGGTCCCGGCCAACTCGACGTCTCAAGGTCGAGGAACCAGACCGGTCGGTGGGGTGCGCCAAGCTCACGCAGGGCCGCTCCCCACCCCCCTGCGCCCGCATCGGCGAACGCCTCACATCGGTGGGAGAAGCCCGCCGCGCGCGGAGGCTCGGGTGACGCCGTCGCAGTGCGACCCAACTGGCGGGCCGCCGCGAGCCGGGCCCGCAGCCGACTCACCGGGCTGCCTCGGCCAAAGCTTCGAGCAGGCGCAAGACCGGGGCGCGTCCCGCCCGGCCCCTCGAGTCGAGCGCCGCCCAAGAGCTCCCCAAGCAGGTCGGACAGCCTTCGCTACAGGGGCACCCCGACACGGTTGCCAACACCCGTGAGAAGAACGCTTCGCCCATGGCGTGGAGCCGAGCGCTGAGCCCCACCCCGCCGGCGACGTCGTCGTAGAGGTAGATACAGGGGGCTCCCATCGCTTCCATCAAGGTCTCATCGCGCGGCCTACGCGCATCGACGACCTCGGACCAGCCCCCGCTGGGCGTACCGGAAGCCACGGCGTGACCCAGATCGGAGACCTCACACATCAACAGCATGGCCCCCACGTGCTGCATCGCGTGACCCGCCGCCAAGGTGGCGTGGGCGCGAAGGACCGGTTCGAGATCGCTGAGGATGCAATCCGGCACGGCCCACCAGGCGGCGACGGTCTGCAACTCCAGGTCCGGCAGATTGACCGGGCCGAACCCGATGTTCTCGTGGGTGCGAAACCGGAGCTTCTTGAAGCCCGGGACCGTCTGCACCCAGTCGGCGTAGCCGACGCCGTCCTGAGGGTCGGGATCGTCGGCGGCGCTGCCGA
>JAFDCW010000771.1 GCA_019312705.1 Deltaproteobacteria bacterium | reverse complement strand
GGCAAGATCCGCCTTCCAACCGGGGCCATCACGGCCTGTGACCCCCTGTCGTTCTTGGACAGCGCCCGGTGCTTCGCCCGGCAGGTCGAGCCTGGGGAGTACGCGATAGAGGTCGGGAAGCTCGAAGAAGGCGGCCAGATCGCCTATGCCCTCATCCGCTTCAACGACGCTCTGATCGAAAGCTGGGACGTCGCCCTCATCGCCGACCGAGACCGCCCACGGACGACGCGTGGCAGGAGGCCTTCGAGGCCTACGAGAAGGAACTCCCTCCGCCCCTGTCGGACGTCTCGGCAGGGGATGTCGTGTCCGTCGACGACGCCGAAGGTGAGCTCGTCACCTTCGCGACGGGCCGGGGTGCGGGGACCTACTCGAGCTTCTGGGCCCTCGACGGAACCGGAGCGCCGGTCTGCCTCCTGACCGACTTCGGTCTCCTCGACCTCGTCGAGGGGGAGGACGCAACCGACGAGGCCGACGACGACGTGACCGACGACGACTTCGACGATGAAGACGACTTCGATGACGAATCCGGTGGTGAAGCACCTGGTGGCACGGGCCTCGATGCACTCTTGCGCCTCGTCCAAGGCGGTGGCGCGTTCGGCGACGAGGAGGCGGAAGAAGCCGAGGTCGACTCTCCCTTCGTCATCCTCGCCAACGACACGTTGAACGGGTGGGAGACCGACGGGACCGTCGAACTCGAAGACGGTGCCAGCCGCAAGACCTTCGTCGATGCCTTCGCTGAGTTCCTGGCGAGCGAGCCCACCCCGGACAAACTCGAGGATTGGCTCTTCGACCAGGACGCCATCGCCGAGGTCTACGGAGACAGCGACGCGCTTTGGCAAACCCTCCGGATACAGGCCCGGGCAGCCCGCCCCAATTAGGGTGGGTCGGCGAGGGTGATCGCCCCCTGCTTGTCGGGGAACTTTCCTTCGATGCCGTCGTAGTACGCCTTGATCGTCTCGAAATCGGTGGCGAGGTCACCGGACGGGTGCAGCATCTCGACGAGGCCCCCGCGACGGCGCGGGTAGTCGAGGTAGCCCAGGATGATCGGGATGTCGGCGCCGTGGGCGACCCAATAGAAGCCGCTCTTCCAGCGCCCCGCCCGCCCACGAGTGCCCTCTGGCGGGATGATGACCAGGCAATCGGAGAGGGGCTCGAGGGTATCGATGACGGCGTCGACGAGCTTGGTCCGCTGGGTGCGGTCTACGGCGATGCCGCCGAGCAAACGCATGGCCCATCCGTAGGGGGGGCGGAAGAGGACCTTCTTGCCCATCCATCGGATGTCGAGGTCGAGGGTCCAGGCGCAGGCGAGGGTGAAGGGCAGATCCCAGTTGCTGGTATGGGGGTAGGCGATGACCACCGCTCGGCGCACATCCGGGGCACCACCTTCGACCTCCCAACCAAAGGCGCGGAGAAAGGACCGGCCGATCCATCGGCGCATGGGACGCCCCTTGGGGGCGGGGGGAGGATTCGAAGCGGAGGCAGGCACTGCGCCCGCAATCTATCAGCGGCCCGGGACCGACACCAAGGAGGGACCACCCAGGGAACCCTCGTGAGGGATCCAGATCCCCTCCTCGACCACTACGGCGGCCTCCGTCGGACCGGTCGCGGCCAGGAGCTGGGGTTCCCCGGTCGGGGCGCGGAGGGAAAGAACAGCGCCGCCGGAAACGAGGACCATGAAGGCGACGAGTCCAACAAGCATGATCGCGGCCGCGAGGAGAGTGCTTCGTGACATTGGTTGGTCTACAAAGCATTTCCTGTGCCACGAGGTTCGTCCAGAATTGCGGGGCTTTTTGGAGCTGTATTTTGACAGCTATGATCCAAAACGTACCGTAGTGGAGTCTACGGACCGATGTTGCGGGGACTGCAAGCCCCACCAAGCCGGCCCGGGCGACCCGGATTCGCGTTAGGATAGCCACGGTGAGCAACAGCACGGAAATGCGGCTAGTTCGCGACACCCTCGAGGGAGCCGTCGGCCCCGCCGAAGCGGCGAAGCTAATCTTCGCGGCCCTCGACGAGGCCGACGCAGATATGGCCGCCGACGCCCTGGACTTCGTCTGGGGGCCGCTGATGCGAATCGTCTCTTCTCGCCTCGACTCGGAGAAGGCGACCGCGCTCCTCACCCTCCTCGAAGAGGCCCTCGACCCCATCGGCGGCATCATCGTCGAGGAGGTCGGCTTCGAAGACTCGACGACGATGACCCGTAGCTCCCACGCACCGCACTCGGGGCCGTTGAAGGTCCTCGTCCTGTCGCGGTCGAATCGTCTCGTGAGGCAGCTCGAGGTCGCCCTCGGTCCCGAGTGCATCGGGGCGGTGTCGGCCAAGGACGAGACGGCGCTGGGTCGCCTCGAAGGGGTGTTGACGCCGGATGTGGTGATCATCGACGGCCAGAGCGCGGCGGACGTCGTTCCGGAGGCCCTCGCAAAGTCCCTGGGCAAAAACGACGAGCGCCTGATCCTCATCTGGAGCTCTGACCAGCCGGCCGGCAGTGCCATGAAGAACACCCTCGAGGCCCACGGTATCGACGCCGTCCCCATCCCCCGGAGTGCTGGGGTCGACCCGCTCATCGACTATCTTCGTGCTCAGATGAGCGTGGGCTGACCCGCCCTACCCGGGACTTGCGACGGGCGGGGGCTCTGGTAAGGCTCGGGGCCTCTATGAACCGCCGTCACGAACTCCGCGTGCTCGCGCTCTCGGTCGCCCTCGCACTCGCTCTTGCGGCGACGGTGGGCTGTGGTGACGACGACGGGGCCGCCTCGGGCGGCGAGGGAGAGTCCGGAGAACCCGGGACCGCCCCGCGAGGGACGACGACTCCCGCCGGCGCCGACGGACCGGTGGTCACCGAGGAGAGCGAGATCGATCGCATCTTCCCCCTGCACGGCGCGGTCACTGGCACCCGCCTGCGCATTTTCAGCGAAGCGAACGAGGAGGCGCCGGTCGTGGGCTGGCTGCGCACGGGCGCCAAGATTCGGCTCTCGGGCGATACCCAGCGGGGCCCCGAGTGCCGAGCGGGCTACTCCCAGGTGTGGCCGACGGGGTGGGTCTG
Organism: Deltaproteobacteria bacterium; assembly: GCA_019312705.1. The sequence goes on along the minus strand of JAFDCW010000771.1, from coordinate 852 downwards.
CACGGCCGAGGGCATCGAGGCCGAAGAAGCGGCGTCCCGGGGAGCCCTCGTATTGCCGCCGGGCCCCCGAGACCAGCCACTGCCTTACGACTACTACTTCGTGAAGGAGACGACGGTCCCCGAGTACCACCGGCTGCCCTCGCGCAACGAACAACGGGCGGCTCTCGCTTTTGCGGCCCACTACGAAGAGCTGCTCGGTTTCAACTCCGCCCGCGCGGCGGCCTACCTCGGCGGCGAGACGGGCACCGGCCCCGCCGGCACCGCTATCGCCGCCCGCTACCTCGATCGCGGTTTCATGATCGCCGGCAGCGGCATCGAACTCCGGGCATCGCGCCGCTTCGTGCGCACCACGGGAGGACGCTTCATCAAGCAGTCACAGCTCGAGGCACGCAACGGCAGCGACTTTCACGGGGTCGAGCTCGGCGAAGAATTTCAGCTCCCGGTGGCTTGGGCCCTGCGCACGAGCCGGCCGTGGCGGCAACGCGAGGCCGACGACGGGACCGTGAGCTTCCACGAAGACTCCGACGCCGAGCCCATCGAGCGACAGACCTTCCTCGACGGCTGGGCCGGCCAGCGCAACATAGGCGGCCAAGTCATGCACGACATCGGCGGCGACCGGTACCTGCGGGCTTGGTTCGCAGCCGTCGCCGAGCCCCTCGACCGGCCGGACGAAGTGGGCGCCGACGAGCCCTGGGTACACGTCGACCTGAGCGCCCAGACCCTCGTCCTCTACCACGGGGACGAGGCGACCTTCGCGACGTTGATCTCCTCGGGCATCGAAGACAACGAGACGCCCATCGGCGTCTTCGAGATTCGGAACAAGCACATCACGACCACGATGGCGAACATCGG
>JAFDCW010000770.1 GCA_019312705.1 Deltaproteobacteria bacterium | reverse complement strand
GGCCGCCTCGTCCCTCCGGGAGAGGGCGTCTTCGGCGAGGTAGAGGTTTGCCCGGAAGCTGTAGGGGTCGAGTTCGTAGGCGCTTTGCGCGTCGGTGAGGGCGCCCGCTCCTCGGGAGCCGTCGAGTTCGGCGAGGGTGATGAGCAGCCGGGCCCAGCACCGCCTCGAGGTCGCGTGGCGGGGATAGCGCTCTTCCACTTGCTCGAACGAGGCGACCCACTCGGCGCGGTGGGCGGGCCAGCTTTCGAAAGGCTCGGTTTCGAGGGTGTCGCAGGCCTCTCGGGAGAGGCTCTCGGCTTCGAGGAAGCGGTCGAGGTAGGTGAAGCCATCGGCGCCGTGGAGCCAGCGGCCTTGGTCCGAGGGGCGGCCGTCTACAAAACGTCGGCGCATCGCCTCGGGGTCTCCGCTGTTCACGAAGTCGGCGACGGGCCACATGTCGCGGTTCACGTACGGGATGTCGCCGTAGAGCTCCGGTAGGTCGGCGGGGCCGGCCCGGAAGCCCGCGAGGAAACAGGCTGGGATATCGCAGCCCAGGGGGGCGAGGTCTGCTTTGGCGTATCGCTCGAAGCGACGGGCGAGCTCCTCGGCGTCTACGGTCGCCTCGTCCCGGAAGCCCAGAAGGAAGACCTCGTGGCCCGGCTCGCCGGTCGGCATCCAGGCGAGGGTCTCGGGGAAGACCTCGACGAAGGTGCGCAAGATGGTCCGGCTCGTATCGCCGGCGACTTCCAGTGGTAACCACAGCGCCATGATGCCCCCCGGCGCCAGGTGCTCCCGGCCGGCGACGAAGTGCTCCTGGGTGTAGAGCCGAAAGCTCGCTTCGGATTCCAGGATCATCGAGTCGCTCATGATCACGTCGAAGCGGTCGTCGGTCATCTGGAGGAAGTGGCGGCCGTCCATCGGGTGCACCTGCACGTTGGCGCGCTCCGAGACCCGGCCGTTGATGCGCCCGAAGTATCGGTCGGCGATGTCGGTCATCTCGGGGTCGATTTCCACGAGATCGATGCGGTCTGGGTCGTGGAGCGAGATGACGCGCGCGATTTCGCCGACGCCGTAGCCGATCTCGAGCACCCGCTTCGGGTTCGGGTGAACGAGCATCGGGAGGTGGCCCTGGAGGCGCTGGGTCTGGCGCCGGATGGCCACCGTGGCCCCGGAGATGAAGGGGCCGCCGTGGAGGATGCGCTCGCCGTCGGGGCGCTCGAAGACGCTGAGCATCTGGAGCTCGCTGTCGACGAGCTCGATGAGCTCGCCCCGGTCCGGGGGGATGACGCTCTGGACGAGGCGGCGGTCCCAGGGCCCGCCCTCGAGGAATACGCCGAGCAGAAAGGCGAACGCGATGGCGACGGCGAGGGTGACGCGCCGGCGTGGACGTCGCACGAAGGGCAGGAGGCTGAGGGCCGAGGCGACGTTGAAGGCGACCAAGACGTAGAGCGCGGTCTGGGTGCCGAGGATGGGGATGAAGACGAAGCCGGTGATGAGGGAGCCGCATATCGCCCCGAGCACGTTGACGGCGTAGACCGTGCCGACGCTCTGCCCCAGCTTGCCGAGGCCCGAGCCGATGAAGAGGCGGCTCGCGAGGGGGAAGGTCGCCCCGTAGAGGAAGGTCACGATGAAGAGCAAGGCGAGGGCCCAGGCGATGCCGGGGGCCCGGGAGAGCAAGACCTCCTGGCCCAGGGCGAAGAGGGGTAGCGAGAGCGCCGTCGCGACGGCGAGGGCGACCTCGATGGTGACTAGCGCGGTGCCGGCCCGACGGTCGCTGACGCGGGCGACCCAGGCGCTGCCGAGGCTGAGGCCGATGAGGTAGACGGCGAGGATGACGCCGAAGCCGCCGAGGGTTCCGCGCAGCAAGAGGCCCGAGAGCCGGAACCACACGACCTCGAATCCGAGGGCCGAGAAGCCGCTGACGGCGATGGCGAAGAGCACGGCCCGGCCGTGTTCCGGAGAGCGGTCGAACTCGAAGCGCGGCGCGGCGGGCTCCGGCGCCGCCGGTTCGGGCGCGGCTGCATCGTCTGGCGCTGCGACGTCTGCGTGGCCAGGTCGTTTGGGAAGGGCCCGGCCGATGCGCAGCGCCATGATGCCCACCGCGACACTGAGGCCGATGGCGACCGCATACGCGCCGAGGTAGCCGAAGTACGACACGAGCAGGATGCAGCCCATGGCGCCGAAGGCCGCGCCGAGGGAGTTGGCCGCGTAGAGGCTGGAGAGGACCGGCCGAAGAGACTCTTCGGTCGTCGTCAGCTGCCGGATGAGCGGAGGCAGCATGCCGCCGAGGAAGGCCGCGGGGACCGATACGAAAACGAAAGCCACGCCGAAGAGCAGCCACTGGTAGACCCCGTAGGGCACCACGCCATAGAGCGCCTCGCCGAAGGCGCTGGTGGCGATGAAGAGCACGAAGGCCAGGGCGGCGGCGGCGCCGGCGGCGAGCTCGAGGAGACCGTAGAGACGAACCGCGGCGGGGGTGCGGTCGGCGATGCGGCCGAAGATGTAGCTGCCCGCGGCCATGCCCAGCATGAACGCCGAGACCACCGCGCTCATGGACTGCGTCGTTCCCCCGAGGATCGACGTGAAGATGCGAATCCACAGGACCTGGTAGAGCAGCCCCGAGGCTCCCGAGAGGAAGAAGAGGCGGAGTAGGGCGCCTTGTTGGGTCATCCTCCCACGGCCCGAATGATACTCAGAATCGCGTCGCGATGCCCAAATAGGGCTCCAGCCAGTACTGCGGTGCCGCGAAGAAGTCGCCCTGGTAGGTGAAGGCGAAGGTCGTGCCGAGGTCGATGGCGATGGGGCCCTTGACGACGATCTGGAGGCCGAGGCGCGTCTCCCAGCCCACCGAGAAGCGATAGGTATTGACGCTGCTGCAGTACCAGAAACCGCACGCCAACCCGGTCTCCCGGAAGTTCCAGCAGTTGAAGTTCAAGGAGA
>JAFDCW010000118.1 GCA_019312705.1 Deltaproteobacteria bacterium | reverse complement strand
GGTCTTCGGGATGTCACCGATCAGGTTGTCGTAGCCGAGGTCGATCATCCCGCGGAAGCCGAGATCAAAGAGAAGCTGGTGCTCGGCGAGGATGTCCTCGGCACTTCGCGAACGGGGCTTCCTGCCGAAGATCTCGATCTGCGCGCAGAACTCGCAAGCAAACGGGCAACCCCGGGTGTAGCTCATGCCCACGAACATGTAGCGGTCGAGCTCGACGAGGTCGTAGCGCGGCAGGGGAGCGTTCGATGTGTCCGCCACCTCCGGCGTCCGGTAGGTGCCTGCGGAGACGCCCGCTTCGATGTCCTCGACCAATTTGTCGATGAGCGGCTCGCTCTCGCCGGCGACGACGTAGTCCGCGAGCCCTTCATAGTCCTTCGACTGGAGCGTCGGCCCCGCGCCCCCGGCGACGGTCGCGACGCCGAGGTCGTTGGCCCGGCCGATCAACTTCCTCACCGGACCTATCTGCGAGCCCTTGCACGACATCATCAAGACGTCGGCCCACTTGAGGTGCTGGTCGGTGATCGGGTCGAGGTCCCCGTCGACGAACTTCAGCTTCCAGTGCTTGGGAAGATAGGCAGCCGTGATCAACAGGCCGAGGGGAGGCGCGGCGGAGGCCCCTCCGAGCAGGCGGAACATCTCGCGGGGGTTGTAGAAGGTCCCTTCGTGGAACGGGGGGCGGACCAGGAGGCACCGAACCTGCCCCTTGTGTGCTTTAATCACTTGGAATCTCCTACGGCGCGCAAACAAGCGCCGCGGAAAACTACGGTTCGGGGGTCACGGGCGCTTGATCCGTATCAACAGCAGGGACAGCGATGCCGCTGAGAGCCCCGTCGGGCGGCGTCACACTTCGATCTTGGCCCACCGCCCGCGCTTCCAGATCGCCGCAAAGAGCCCCGTTTGGATGGCGCGATACAGGATATTGGCGCCGTAGATCGCCACCAGCCCCCAGTCCAAGACGGGGCCGACGAGGGCAACGAGGGGCAAGAAGAAGAACCACTGGAGCGTCACGGAGATGCCCATCACCGACCGGGTGGCGCCGGCGCCGAGCAGGCAATTGAGGAAGACCATGCCCATGGCGTCGAAGGCGAGGAAGAACGACACCATGCGCAAGGGCAGCTCCGCCACGTGCAGGGTCTCGGGGTCGTGCAGGAAGAAGCCCAAGATGAAGTGCGGCGCGATCATCCCGGGGATGGCGATCAGGAAGACGACCATGGCGGCCGTCTTGGCGACGTCCCAGCCCCAACGCATGGCGTCCTCGGGCTCGCCGCGGCCGAGGGCCTGGCCGACGAGGCTCATCCCGGCGAAGCCGAATGCGATGCCCGGAAGGATGCCCACCAGGAGCAGGTTGATGATGACGTTCGCCGCGGCGAGTTCGCGGGTCCCGACCATGCCCGTCAGCACGTAAAACGCGACCATGCCGCCGGCATAGAAGGCGGTCTGGATGCCGTTGGGCAGAGAAAGACGAACCATGCCGACGATGGTTTCGCGGCTGGGCAGGGCCCGAAGGAAACCTCCGCCGCGCGCGTGGCGAAAGCCAAGGAAGACGTAGGTGATGGTGCCGGCCCAGGTCGCGCTGGCCGAGGCGAGGCCCGCGCCCTCGGCGCCGAGGCGGGGGATGCCGAAGAACTCCACCACGGGCCCGACCCAGGGACCGAGGAGATCGAACTCGATGCCGAAGAAGGTCGGCATGGGATAGGGCCCGGACCCGTAGATCAGGATGCAGTTGAGGAAGACGTTGGTCACATGCATCACGACGAGGGTCTTCATGTAGAGCGCCGACCTGTCGGTCGCGTTCCAGTAGCCGCGAAAGCAGTAGTTCATGCCCATGGCGACCATGGCGAGGAGGCGCGCCTGGAGGTACGGGATGCCCTGGTCGTAAACCGCCGGGTCGTCGACGAGCAGAGGGAAGAACGAGGGCACGACGAACCACAGGACGACGGACCACGGGATGGCGACCGAGAGCGCGATGACCAAGCCGCCGTTGAGGGGCACCGCCGTTTCGGAATCGCGGCCTTGGCCGACCCGGCGGGCGGCCGTCGCCTGGACCCCGGCGCTGAGGCCGAGGATGAACGACGTGAGCAGAAAGTTCGCCATGCCGCCAAGGCCGACAGCTGCGAGGGCTTCGTCCCCGAGGACGCCGACCATCGCCGTGTCGACGAGGTTGAGCACGTTCTGGGACGCCATGCCGCCGACGATGGGCAGGGCGAGGACGAGGATGCGGCGCCGGCGATCAGCGGCCGGGGCAATTCCTGAAAGAAGCGAGGACATCCGCGGTGTTCCGCCATAGCACGGGGGGGCAAGGCGAAAGGTGAATAAGGCACGGCCCTCTCTCGTACAAGGAGCGCGCCGGCAGACCATTCTATCTCACGGGCGCGCTTTCCGTCATGCTTGAGCCCATGTTTCGACCCACCTGGATAGCCCTCATCGTCAGCGCGCTCTTCATCGCGGGGCCCGTCGCCGCCCAAGAGATGGACCAGGGCGAGGCCCGGATCACCGCCCGCGCCGACGTCCGCATGGGCATCGAGTCGGGCCCGGGCACGGCCGGCGACAAGCTGCAAGACATGATGACCTCGGTCAGCACAACGCTCAGCCCCGTGCGCCAGTGCTACGCGACGGTCACCGCCGAGCGTCCGACGGTCGAAGGTGCCATGCGCATCCGGGTGCTCCTGGCGCGGGGCCGCGGGGCGGCGGAGCTTCGCTTCGAGGTGAACACGGTCGAGGACCGGCAGCTCACCCGCTGCGTCCGGCACCATCTCAGCCGGGCCAATTTCGATATCGTCGAGCGGCCGGCGAACGTCATCGTCACTCTCGACTACGCCAACAGCGCTGCCGCCGGAGTCCATGCGACCCGAACCCGGAGCGCCGAAGAAGCCCAGGTCGCGATGACCCGGAATGGCGAGGGTCGGTTGGTTGCCGAGGGCGGCACCGCCGAGGTGCGCTACCGGATCGTCGGCGCCGGCGACGCCGCAGACCAGGTATCGGCGGTTCATCGCGGCCTGCGCGCGGGCATCGCCGGGCTCCTCGACTGCCGACGCCGAGCCGGCCGCCGCGACATGGACCCCGCCGGCGACGTCACCCTGCGCCTCAACATCCCGCGGAGGGGCCGGCTCCAGACCCAGACCCGAAACGCCACGGTCCGGGACGAGCGCGCGCCGAACTGCCTCGGCCGGGCCATCCGACAGCATCGCTTTGCCCCCGAGGCCGCCGGACGCATCGACGTGACCTTCACCTTCGCCGGCCGCGCCCACATCGAAGAAGCCCGGGACGATTAAGACGCCAATATTGCGCGCACCCCTGGCGCTAGGCTGCAAGGATCTGTAACGTTCCCGGCTTCATACCAAAGCCACCAAGGGGGCACATTATGGGTAAATGCTACAATTCGACGGTCGTAAACGCACCGGTCGACAAGGTCTGGGCCGCGCTACGCAACTTCCACGACGCCTCCTGGGCGCCCCATGTCGTCGAGAAGCTCGACGTCGTCGGCGAGGCCAAGGGCGACCAAATCGGCGCCAAGCGCGTACTGAACGGCGCGTTCCACGAGACGCTTCACGCCCTCGACGATGTGAACATGACCATTCGCTACTCGATCGACGACGGCCCCGGCCCCGTGGCGAAGGACGCCATCCGCAACTACGTCGGCACGGTCAAGGTCATGGCGGTCACCTCGAACAATACGACCTTCGTCGAGTGGGCTTCGGTCTACGACTCGCCCAACAGCGGCGCCGTCGGCGAGCTCTGCGACCCGATCTACTCCGCTCTCTTGAAGGACCTCGCCGCGACAGTGGGGTGAGCTAGACGGCGACGTCGTCATCAAAGCCCTGGCCGCATGCGGCCAGGGCTTTTTCGTGACGTGTGTACGGACCCTGGCGACACGACGGAATGTGAGAAGGTCTGCGCTTCCACTCCAAAAAGGGGCGCCATGATCGAGCTGATGACCAATCTTCCGGACCACGTACTCGGGGTCAAAGCAAGCGGAGAGGTGACCGCCGCCGACTACAAAGACGTGCTCGTTCCAGCCATCGAAGAGATGCTCACGGGGCACCAATCGATGCGCCTGCTCTACGTGCTTGGAAACGACTTCGAAGGCTTCGACGGCGGCGCCGCCTGGGAAGACGCCAAGATCGGCATGACGCACCTGACCTCCTTCGAGCGAGTCGCCGTCGTGACCGAGGCCGACTGGATCGAAAAGATGGTCAAGGCCTTCGGCTTCGCGATGCCGGGGGAGGTTCGTGCCTTCGGGACCAACGGCCTCGAGGCTGCCAAGACCTGGATCTCCGAGGCCCCGCACGCGGCGCATCTCTCCTTCGAGCTCCGCGAGGACGACGCGGTGTTGATCCTCGAGCCGAAGGGCACCCTCGAAGCTCGCGACTTCGAGCGTCTGAGTGCCGAGATCGACCCCTACATCGAAAAGGCCGGCAGCCTCGCGGGGATGATGGTGGTCGCCGACCACTTCCCCGGCTGGGACGACTTCGCCGCCCTCACCTCACACCTCGCCTTCGTACGCGCGCACCACAAATCTATCGACCGCGTCGCCCTCGTCACCGCGGACCGCCTGGTCTCCGCGCTTCCACGGTTCGCATCGCGTTTCGTCTCCGCCGAAATCCGTGTCTTCCCGATGAGCACCCGGGACGACGCTCTCACGTGGGTGACCGCGCGATAGGACCTGCTTTCTAACTGCAGCGCGAAGCGGAGGGAACATCGGTACGTTCGCGACGTAGGCTGCATCATCGGAGGATCGAGAACATGTTGACGGACGCAATTCACGACCAGATCAAGGACCTTTGCGAGGAGGGCGACGTATACGCGGAGGAAGAGCGATGGGCCGAAGCGATCGCCCAGTACTCCCATGCGTGGCAGCTCGTGCCGGAACCGAAAGAACAATTCGAGGCCACCACCTGGATTCTCGCGGCGCTGGGGGATGCGAATTTCCTTCGCGGCGCCTACCCCGAGGCGCAAGAGAGTCTCTCGTTTGCGATGCGCTGCCCGGGGGCGATCGGCAATCCCTTCATTCACCTCAGGCTCGGCCAAACCCAGCTCGAGCTTCAGAACCTAGAGGGCGCCGCCGACGAGCTCGCGCGCGCGTACATGGGCGCCGGCCATGACATCTTCCGCGACGAGGCACCGAAGTACTTCGCCTTCATCAAGACGCGGATGAAGCCACCGCCGGGTGGCTGGGAAGCCTGAAGCAGAGATCTGACCCGGGCCGCTGCGGGCACCACCATCGCGTGCCCCCCTACTCGGCGGGGGATGAGTCCCGGGAAACGCGCCGGCGCAATCTCAGCGCCGCCATCATGGCGCCGAGCAGCCACAGTCGGCCCAGCCCGCGGTCCGCTGGCGAAGTCGTGGCACGGCACGAGCACCCCCCGCCGCCCATCACCCGAAGGCCCGCGTCGGTCTCGGCGTCGGTCTCGGCGTCGCGGCCGGCGCCCCCGTCGCCGGGCATCGTGCCGGTGTCGAACACCGTCGTCCCTGCGTCGGCCGGCGGCAGAGCCAAAAGGACGCGAACTCGGACGTCATCCGTAGAGCTCGCCGCCCCGTCACTCACGCGGACGCGGAGCTCGAAGTCCGTTGGCCCGTCGACGGACGGCGCCCTGAGCTCTGGCGTGTCGGTCGCGGCGGTAGTCAGGTCGAAGAGCGGTTCTCCCGAGACCTGTTCCCAAGAGAACGTGAGCGGGTCATCGTTGGGGTCGAAGCTTCCGGCGGCGTCGAGGGCAAAGAGCTCGCCCGAGAATACCTCGACGTCGGGGCCCGCGTCGGCGACCGGGGCGTCCGCGCACTCGGCGGTATCCGCCTCGAAGGCCGTGAAGGGCGCGGGGTCGCCTCCCGTGATCGAGACCTCGTCGATCTCCCACCCCGGGCCGCCCGTCGACTCGTCGGTCCCCACTCGGAAGCGGAAGCGCACGGGCATCGCGGCGAAGGCGGTACCAAAGTCGAGGGAGACGAGGTCCGAGGCCGGGGCAGAGGGGTTGGTCCGCGAGTAGGCGGGGCGCAGGCTCAGGGGGCTGCTGGCGCGGTCACTGAGGGCACCGGTATATCCCGGGTCGACGTAACCATCGACGTCGACCCAGGTCCCGCCGCCGTCCGTGCTCACTTCGACCACGCCGCCGTCCCAGAGGACGGTGTCACTCGCCTCGAAGTCGAAGCGGTGCTCGAAGCTTAGAACGAGGGACTCGGTGGCCGACGCCGTGACCTCCGGCAGCTGCACGGCGGTGTCCGTCAACGAGGCCGTGTCGATCGCCCGGAGGGTCTCGCTGACGCCGCCGAGGGTCGACGGGCCCACCGACCACACACCGACCGAGGTGCCGTCCAAGCTCGACTCGCGCAGCCACTCGGGAAAGACCTCGAAGGTCTCGAGGGTCGAGGGAGCCTCATCTCGATCCATCGGGACCCTCTCCTCGTGGAGCACGTCATCGCAGAACGCGGGGGCGCTCAGGGTGGCACTCACGACGACGTGGTCTGCGATGGCCGCGGCCTCGGAGACATCGATGGGAACCGAAAACTCCTCACTCTCGCCCGGGCCGAGGTCGCTCACGGGCCAGACCGAACCGGCGGGGAAGGTCACCCCGGGGTCCCCGGCCCCGACCACGACGACCGCGTCGCTGAACGCAATGAGCCCGGTGTTCTGAACCGCCACTCGCACGAGCCCATTCTCTCCGCCGTCGAGAAGGCCATCGGCGTCGCAGAGCCGGCCCGGCCCATCGGCCTCGACGGCGAAGCCATCGAGGGCACCGGCCGCACCGACCGTGAAGTCCTCGACGACCCCGACGAGGTCCGTGGAAGCGCGACTCGGCGCCTCGGCGCAGGTCCCCGCGCCGCGACGAGCGAAGGCCAATGCGATGCGCCGGGCGTCCTCCAGATCGGTATCGAGGGCTGCGGCCAAGAACGCATCACGCTGCTCCGTATAAGTCGGGTTCCGCGGAGCGAGCTGCATGCCGAGGACGACGTAAGCCGCAAAGCGGGCGCGCATCTGCTCGAACGAATAGGGCGAGGTCGCCTCGCGGCTCCGGTCGGCGAGGGAGGCGAATGCCTCGAACATCAAAGTCGCCCAGACCTCGCCCGCATTGTGAACCTCGGCGTTGTTCGAGGAGGTGGCGTCGAGAGGATGCAGCGTCGGCAGCAATTCTCCGACCGAGATGTGACGGAAGGAGAGATCGTTCAACGCACGGTTCGTCGAGTAGGGCACGCGCCGGGTGCCGAAATAGATGAACTCGCGACCCTGGTTGGAGAAGCCCGCGTGGGGATGGGCCCCAGCAAAGTCGTCGCTCGGGCGGGCGAGCATCACGAGGGCGAGCAGGTCCCCCCACCCTTCCCCCATGGCCCGGCGCTGACGAGAGGTGCCGTTGACCAGCCGGTTATGCAGGTAGTGGCCCCACTCGTGTACGACCACGGTCGCATCCAGAGAGCTATCGGGCCTGGGGACCGACGGCGCCCGGAGCATTCGCGTCGCCATGCCGAGGGCCGCGCCCCGGAGGACGGCGCCATCGCCCTGGCTCACGAACAAGGCCGGTATCGTGACCGGGCCCGGGGGCGTACCGGACATCGTCGTCGTCCCGCCTGCTCGGTTGTTCATGACGATCGCGCCGACGGCGCCCGCCACCTGAGCGTTTCGGACCTTCACGCCGAAGGTGCAATTGCCCCGGTCGATGAGCGCGAGCTGGCCCGTGAGGTCGGTCGCGATGGCCTCACAGGCATCCGTCAACGTCGCGACGCCGTCGTCCACCAGTGCCGTCGGGGCGGTCTCGTCGAAGACGGTCGGCCCCCACAGTGCGACGCCGACGTCGTAGGAGGCCCCCCCGGCCTCTACCCTGGCGTCGGATTTGCCGCGCCAGAGAAACATCTGCATGCGCGGAGAAGAGCCATCGACCGGTGTGCTCATGTTCGCGTTGTTGGTGCCGCCGTAGTCCATCGACTCGACCCAGAGGGGGTCCCCGGCCTCGCCCCCGCGGCCGAAGTTGTCTTCTTGGGCATTGCCCGCGGCTTCCGTGAAGCCGACATCGTAGAAGTAATCGTGCAGCCAGTTGTTCACGTAGAAGAGCTGCGTGACGACGGCGCTCTGTTGGGTTGCATCGGCGTCGGGTTCGCGCATCGGGTCGAAGACGTGGCCGAATGTCGTCGGCGCGGTCGTCGACGCGCGGCGGTCTCCCGCGCTGAAGCCGTCCGGGGAGCTCAGGTCCGCGTAGGCGTCGACATTGTTGCCGCGAGACTCGGTCGCGCCGATCGGGAGCCAGGGGTCCGCCGCCCCGACGGGATTCGTATTGAAGCCCTCCATGGTGACCACAGCCTGCCCGACGTACGAAGGCAGCGCGTCGACGGGCATGCCGGCGGCATCGGGGGTCACGTCACCGAACGGACCGTCAACCGGAAGAAACGGGGCGCCGGTATCGGCGAAGACGGTGTAGCTGAAGCTCTCCTCGTCGGTCAGCAGCCGGCGATGCAGCACGCTCTGGTCTTCTGCAGACACGACGTAGGCGACGAGGATCGGACCGCGTGCGGCCTCGGTGACCCAGAGTTCGACGTAGGTTGCGGGCACCAGGCGCGTCGGCATCGGGAAGAGGACCCGGCGTGCCCGGGCCGGTCGATCGAGGGCGTAGCCCGACGCACGGGCGGCCGCCGTCGGAACGAAGTAGAGATCGACCTGGTGTCGACGGGCGATCGGCGACGGCGATACGAGGCTCTCGCCGGGGCCGCGGTGGCCCCAGCAGTCGGCGAGGGCGGTGGTCACGGCGGACGCCGGGCCGTGGGCAAATGCATAAGGACGGCCCGCGGCTCCGTGAAGCTGCCCTCCGGCAGCGCGCAGCCGGCCGCGGCCGTCCAGGAGCAGGCTCACGCGTGTATCGAGGACCTCGACGCCATCGACGCGCTGCCGATATACGGCGAGGGTCCCGCCTCCGCCCGTAGGGCGG
>JAFDCW010000117.1 GCA_019312705.1 Deltaproteobacteria bacterium | reverse complement strand
CCCTCGATGCCTGGCTCGAGAAGGGCCGCGTCGAGGTCGAAGGCGAGCGCATGACGCTCCAGCCCAACGGGCAAAAATTTCAGCTCAAGACCGGGCTGCTCTTCGTCGAGGAGCTTGCCGGCGGCGGGGACGAGCTGCAGTTGGTCGGTAAAGTGAAAGATATCGAGCAGGTCGTGGAGCTCGGCGGCGAGCACGCCTACGACTCCGTCGTATTGGGAGACAACGCCTACACGGTGGTCGAAGGTTTCCTCGGAGAACCGCTCTTCGACGAAGCGGCCCAACCGGCCCAAGCGGTTCAGACGACCGCAGACGTGGTCGGCGGTGACAGCCTTGCCGCCGCCGCTGCCGCCGCGGTCGGCGAAGGCAAAAGCGCGGACCAAGGCGAACTCGACCTCCTGGCTCGCTTCTTCCTCAGCTCCTCCTGAACACCATGCTCGTCACCGGCCTCTTCGTAGCAACGGGCGTCCTCTACACGGTCTCGTGCGCGCTCTACCTCACCTTCATGGCGCGAGGTTCGGAGCCCATCGGTCGATGGGCGGGGCGGTTCCTGATCGGCGCGGCGGGTTTTCACCTCGCGTTCCTCGGTGCGGATTGGGCCGTCGCCGGCAATCTGCCGATCGGTGACATCCACCGAACCCTCTCCCTCGCATCGCTACTGAGCGTCGTGGTCTATCTGATCGCCGGCACTCGCCTACGCATCATGGTCCTCGGCGGGTTCATCACCCCCGTGACCCTGCTCTTTCTTCTCGGAGCAGCCCTCGGTCGCAGCGTGGACCACGTGCCCTACGAGGTGCGGTCGGTTTTGCTCCCGGTGCACATCTCCGTCAATGTCCTCGGTGTCGTCGCCTTCACCCTCGCCTTCGCCGCAGCCGCCGCCTACCTCGTCCAGGAGGGCCTGCTTCGGCGCAAGAAACTCGGCGGGCTCTTCCAACGACTGCCCGCCCTCGACGTGCTCGATTCCCTGGGGTTTCGCCTGGTCACCATCGGCTTCCCGCTCCTGACCATCGGCATCGTCACCGGGGCACTCTGGGCCGTGCGCATCGACCCGAGCTCCCCCGCCTTCACCGCGACCCAGGCCTTGGCCATCCTGGCCTGGATCGTCTTCGCGGGGGTCCTCCTGCTGCGCGTCGCTGCGGGGTGGCGGGGCCGCCGCGCCGCGATCGGCACCATGGTGGGCTATGCCTTCGCGACGGCCGTGCTCGTCGGGTACATGGTCAACTCTGGGGGAGCCGCGGCGGGATGAGGGAGATCTTCGTCATCGGCCTATCCCACCACGGGACGCCGATCGAGATCCGGGAACGCCTGTCGGTGGCGACGGGGTCGGCCGCGGAAGAGGTCCGTGGTCTCCTCGGGTCGGCGCCCCTCGCGGAGGGCGTGCTGCTCTCGACATGCAACCGGGTGGAGCTCTACGCCGCTTCGGATGATCCCATCCATGCCTCCCGCGCAGTGCGCAAGTACCTCGAGTCGCGCGCCGACGACGCCGCCCTCGGCCAATATCTCTACGAGCACACCGGAGAGGACGCCGTGCGCCACGCGTTTCGGGTCGCATCGTCCCTCGACTCGATGGTCGTCGGCGAACCGCAGATCCTCGGCCAGGTGAAGGACGCCTACCAGGCGGCCGAGAGCGCCGGGGGCCTCGGCACTCTGCTCGGGCGGTGCTTCACCCGAGCCTTCGCGGTCGCCAAGCGGGTGCGCACCGAAACCGACGTTGCGGCGGGGACCGTGAGCATCAGCTCTATCGCCATCGAGCTCGCGAGCAAGATCTTCGGCGACCTCTCGGGTCGCCGCGCGATGCTCCTCGGGGCTGGGGAGATGGGCGAGGCCGCCGCCAAGAGCCTCGTCGGACGCGGCGTGCGCCTCGTGGTGGTAAACCGCTCCCCGGAGCGCGCCGAGCGCCTGGCCAAGAGCCTGGGTGCCGAGGCCGCCCCCTACGAGCAGCTCACGACCGAGCTCACCAAAGCCGACGTCGTGATCACGTCGACCGCGAGCGCCCGCTTCGTCATCACCAAGGGCCTCATGAAAGACGTCATGAAGGCGCGGAAGCGGCGCCCGCTCTTCCTCATCGACATCGCAGTCCCCCGCGACATCGACCCCCGCGCTGGCGACCTGGGCAACGTTTTTCTCTACGATGTCGACGACCTCTCGGAGGTCGCCGGCGTCAACCTGGCCGCCCGCAAACGCGCCGCCGACCAAGCCGAGGGCATCGTTCGAGCGGAGACCGACAACTTCGAGCAGTGGCGCCGCTCCCTCGCCCTGTCGCCCACCATCAAGGGGCTCCGGGAGCGATTCCTGTCCATCGCCCGGGCCGAACTCGAGCGCACCCTGCCGCGCCTCGACGTCTCCGAACATGACCAGGAGATCCTCGACGCGATGGTCAACGCCATCGTCAACAAGCTGCTCCATCGCCCGATGACCGAGCTGAAACACGGCGCCAACGCCCCCGACGCAGCCCACCTGATCGACGCGACGCGGCGCCTCTTCGACCTCGCGGAACGACGCTCCCTGCCCCCACTGGCGCCGGGCAGCGAGGGCAGTGAAGAAGCCCAGACGGATACGCCAGCCATCGGCGAACTCGCAGCCGTGTCGAGCGGCAGCAGAGGAGAGAATCGGTGAAGCTCCGAATCGCCAGCCGCAAGAGCGCCCTGGCCCTGGTCCAGACCCGTTGGGTCGCCGCGCGCATCCGCGAGATGCACCCCGACGTCGAAGTCGAAGAAGTGCACGTCGTCACCCAGGGCGACATCATCCTCGACAAGCCTCTGATGAACATCGGCGGCAAGGGGCTCTTCGTCAGCGAAGTCGAGCAGTGCATCGTCGATGGGCGCGCCGACATCGCCGTACATTCCATGAAAGACGTGCCCGGTGAGCTCGCCGAGGGCCTCCGGATGCTCTGTGTGCCCGCCCGAGAAGACGCCCACGACGTCCTGGTCACCAAAGAGGGCGTGCAGATCGACGACCTGCCCGCGGGCGCCAAGATAGGCACCAGCTCCCTCCGCCGAAGCTCACAGTTGAAGGCCCATCGGCCGGACCTCGCCTTCGCGACTCTGCGGGGCAACGTGCCGACGCGCCTCAGGAAGCTCGACGAAGGTCAGTACGACGGCATCATCCTCGCCGCCGCCGGCATCATCCGCCTGGGCCTCGCCGAGGGGCGCCCGCACTGGACCATCCCCCAGGAGATCTGCATCCCCGCCGTCGGCCAGGGCGTGCTCGGCATCGAAGGACGCGAAGGCGATAGCGCCGTGCAAGGGCTCCTCGCCCACCTCGAAGACCCGACGACCCGCGCCGAAGTCGTAGCCGAGCGCGCGTTCTTGTCGAAGCTCGAGGGCAGCTGCAAGGTCCCCATCGCAGGCCACGCCGAGCTCCGGGATGGCGGCAGACGCCTCACCATGCACGCCATGGTCGGGTCCCTCGACGGGACGAAGATCCTGAGCGGCGCCTCGGACTGCTACCTCGCCGAAACCGGCGACGCGCTCCTCGGTGAAGCGCGCACCCTCGGCGTCGAGATCGGCGAGGGGCTCCTAGCCAAGGGCGCCGGCGATCTCGTCCGCGAGGCTATCGCCGCAGTGGAACGGTCCCAAAAGACCGGCAACGGCGGCGGCGGCAACTTCGGCAAGTGGAGCTGATAGCCGAACTCTAAATAGTGTCGCATCGGGCGTCAGACACAACCGAGTGGAGCTGATAGCCGAACTCTAAATAGTGTCGCATTGGGCGTGAGACACAAGCGAGGTGGCCTCGGTTCCGAGCAGCCCGCGGAGCCTACCTTTTGTAGGTGAGCAGGCAGCGCAGGAACCGGGGCCAGATCGCGCCGTGGATCGCGCTCAAGGCGATGCTATTTTAGTTGCAGACGAGGATGCGTTCTACGCCGGACTTCGTCGTGCTCATGTGGGCGTCGCGGGCCACGCCACCGCCGACGGATGCGAGGAAGAGATTTTGTCCGTAGACCGCAACGGGGCGAACCGCGACCTCGGCCCCGCGCAGCAGCGGCGGCATCGATCGGCCGAGGAAGGTCGAACCGAGGAGCGGCGCGACGGCGCCCAACTCCGCACATACGGTGGCGTCCCCGGAGCTGGCGACGACCAATCCCTCCTCGTCAGCGAGGACCAATGCCTCGAGGCCGCCTTGGCCGCGCGTATGCTCGAGCTGGTAGCGCAGCGCGATGTAGCGGTCGGTGCTTCGACGGGAGCGGCGGTCTTCGAGGATCCAGTTCATAGTGGTGTGTGTCCCAATGTGTGCTGATGTAGGACAAACAGCCTAGGAGTCCCGCACCGATTCGGTCAACAAAGCGGCCGGGCCCATATCGACGCATCCGATCGACCCGGGTCGGCTCCGAGGTTATGGTCCGCCGGATGTCGCTCGCCGAGGTCCTGAACACCCACCGGGTGGTGGTATGCGTCGGCGCTGGCGGAGTGGGGAAGACCACCACCGCCGCGGCCCTCGCGGTGTACGCCGCGATGAACGGCAGGCGCGTACTCTGCCTGACCATCGACCCGGCCCGACGCCTCGCCAACAGCCTCGGCCTGTCGGAAATGAGCGGCGAAGAGCAGGACGTGTCGGCCGAGCTCTTCGCCGAACACCATTTGCCGCTCGGGGGACAGCTCTCGGCGATGATGCTCGATACGAAGCGCACCTTCGACGAGCTCATTGCGCGCTACGCATCGAGCGACGAAGCCCGGGACCGCATCCTCGAAAACAAGATCTACAACTACGTTTCGACCTCCCTCGCGGGGACCAGCGACTACATGGCGATGGAGAAGCTCCACGACGTGCGGGAACGAGACGAATGGGACCTGATCGTCCTCGACACGCCCCCGACCTCCAACGCCCTCGACTTCCTCGACGCGCCGTCGAAGATGGTGGGCCTCGTCGACTCACCGGCGATGCGCTGGTTCCTCGACGCGTTTACCGCCACCGGAACACTCTCACTGAACCTCGTGGGCAAGAGCGCTGCCCTCGTGCTCAAGGGGCTCGCCCGTTTCACCGGAGCCGGGATGCTGGACTCGATTGCCGAGTTCGTCACCGACCTCAACGAACTCTTCGGTGGTTTTCGCGAGCGGGCGGAGCAGGTCGCCGCGGCTCTGAAGAAGGATGACGTCGCCTTCGTCATCGTATCGAGCCCGAGCCCGCTGTCGGTGGACGAAGCAATCTTTTTCAACGAGCGCCTCGATTCGTCGGACATGGCCGCCGATGCTTTCGTCATCAACGGGGTGCATGAACTCTTGAACGAGCCGCCGCTCAGTTCGGCCGCCCTCGTCGAAGCGGTCGCAGAGTTCCTGCCGGCGGGCCTCGACCCGAAGAATACCACTCGTCGCATGCGCCGAGCCCTCGACGACTCGCGGACCCTCGCGGTCGCGGACCGAATCCAGGCCGATCGCATGAAGATCGCCGTCGGAGACGCGGTTTGCGTCGAGGTCCCCGCGTTCGAGGAGGACGTGCACGACCTGCCAGCCTTGGCCCGAGTCGCAGCCTACCTGACGAACACAGCCCCATCGCCCGATGGCGCGAAACGCAACTGAGCGACCAAGAGAATGACTAGGATTAGACGATGAGCGAATCGGACTTCGAGGCTGTCATCCTCGCCGCCGGCCAGGGCACCCGGATGAAGAGTGCGCTACCGAAGGTCCTGCACCCGATAGCGGGGCGACCGATGGTGGCCTGGCCCATCGAAGCTGCCCGGCAGGCCGGCGCAAAGGGTGTGGTCGTCGTCGTGGGCCATGGCCGCGAGGCCGTCATGCAGGCGATCGACGCGCGCTTCGAGACCGGCGTGCGGTCGGCGGTCCAAGAGGAACAAAACGGAACGGGGCACGCGCTGCGCTGCGCGCTGCCCGCCCTCGAAGGTTTCGAGGGCACGGTGGTGATCATCTACGGCGATGTTCCCCTGATGCCTGCCTCGGCCCTCACCGCGCTGCTCGCGGCCCGGGGCGTGTACCCCCTCGCCCTGATCACCGCGCGCATCGAAGACGCCACCGGGTACGGCCGGATCCTCCGAGACGACGAAGGCCGGGTCGTGGGCATCCGCGAACACCGCGACTGCAGCGACGCCGAACTCGCCATCGGCGAGATGAATCCGGGCATCTACGCCGTCGACGCGGCGTTCCTGCGGGCCGGCCTTTCCCGCCTCGAAGCCGACAACGACCAGGGCGAACTCTACCTGACCGACCTCGTCGCCATGGCGGCCGAGGAGGGTGGCGTCGGCGATGTGAACTGGGACATCCGAGACCTGGTCGGCATCAACGACCGATGGCAACTCGCGATGGCCGACGACGCGATGCGCACGCGCATCCTCCGGGGCCTGGCCCGGTCCGGAGTGACGGTTCGAGACCCCCGGACGACCTGGGTCGGCGGAGACTGCGCGGTCGGCCCGGACACGACCCTCGAGAGCGGTGTCGTCCTGCGCGGCAAGACCGTGGTTGGCGAGGGCGCACGCATCGACGTGGGCTGCGTGCTCACCGACGTCACCGTCGCCGCCGGCGCCTGGCTCAAGCCCTACACCGTAGCGACCGAGAGCGTCATCGGCGAGGGAGCCCAGACGGGCCCCTTCAGCCACCTGCGCCCGGCCTCGGTCCTCGGCCCCGATGCCCGGGTCGGGAACTTCGTCGAGATGAAGAAGACCACCCTGGGCCGCGGCAGCAAGGCCAACCACCTCGCCTACCTAGGCGACGGTGTCGTGGGCGAAGGCGTAAACATCGGCGCGGGCACCATCTTCTGCAACTACGACGGCTTCCGGAAGCACGTCACCACCCTCGAAGACGGCGCTTTCATCGGCAGCGACAGCCAGCTCGTCGCCCCGGTCACCGTCGGCGCGGGCGCCTACGTCGCCACCGGCACCACCGTCACCCGGGACGTCCCCGCCGACGCCCTCGCCGTCAGCCGCCCCCGCCAACAGAACAAAGAAGGCTACGCATCACGCCTCAAGGCCCGCCTCAAGGCCCGCCCCAAGGCCCGCGACGGAGACGCGTGATTGCCCTCGAAGGGCGACGCCAATTACTGGGCGGTGGCTGGCAAGAAGGCGTCGCTGCCGGGGGTGCGCACGATGAGGTGGTATTCGCCGACGTCGGTCTCCGGGGGGATGCCGAAGTTGCCGCGGAAGTATCCGCCGGCGCGGGTGACGGTGACGCCGAGGAGCTGCTGGCGTTCTTCGCCCTGAAGGAGGACTTCGACGCGCAGGCCTTCGGCGACCACGCCGGACGCCCCCTCGGCGCGGCCGGTCACTTCGACGGCGCGACCGCGGAAGATCTCGTGGTGGTCGCGGTCGACGCGCAGCGATAACGGGACGCGGGCATCTCCCGGACGCCGCAGGGCGGCGGTGGTGGATCCCGCCGAGCTTTGGGTGGCGTCCTCCGACATTGCCGCGTTGGCGTTGGTTTCGGAACCGTCTGCTCCTTCTGCTCCTTCTGCTCCCGCAGCCCCGTCAGAACGCAGGCCCGAGACGTTGCCCGCGCCCTGGGAATAGCTCGCTTCGTAGATGGGCGGCCTCGGCAACGGGTCGGGGCTCGCGGCGCGGTATCGGGGCCGGTCCTGGGCGTTGTGTGCCTCGAGGCCGTCCGCGGCCCCGCCGAGGTCGATGCGCATCCACCCTACCCGGAGCATCTTCACCTCCACCCAGGCGTGGGCCTCGTTCATGACGAAGCGGGCGGGCACACCGAGGCCCAGGGCCGTGATGACAAAGCTGTAGGAGCGATGCCGGCAGATGCCGCGCAGGCCCCGGCTGAGATCCAGGTAGATGTCGCCGGTGTCTTCGGGAGGCTCGCTCGATTCGGCGAAGCTGCGAAAGTGGCGGGTCAGGCCCGCGAGGACGTCTCCGATGGCCATGTCCGGTCGCAGGCCGAGCTCGGCGGCAAAGGCGTGGGCGCGCGGGGCGAGGGCCGGGGGCAGGGGGCGGGCCTCGGCGGACAGGGAGTCGGCTCGCACATCGGGCAGCGCCTCGGCGGCGAAGTAGTCCCGAGGCGCGTCCGTCAGGTAGGTGACGCGGACCTCGGGGGACTGGAGCGACCCCGTCGCGACGGCGAAGTAGTTGTCAGCCCCGTCCTTCTCAATCAAGAGCGACGTCTCGGGCTCGGTGCGCAGGGTGAGCATGCGAGACTCGGGGGACACCGAGGGCAGAGGCACGCGGCGGCCCATGGTGAAGTCGACGACGACGCTGCCCCAGAACCGATCCCGGGGGCGGTCGTCGGGGGCGACGGCCGAGACCCCAACGACGGGGACCTGACGGGTCTCTTCGTCGTAGACTCCGAGGACCGGGACCCCGCCGGCGGCGACGTCGAGGGCCACCGCGTCGAGGGCGGTCACGCGCTTGAAGGGAGCGATGGCCGGGGAAAATACGCTGTAGTAGCCGAGGGTGCCCTCGAGGTCCGTGATGCGGTCCGGACGGAACGTCGGGGACCGCCGCCCGGCCTCCTCGGACCCCGCCCCGTCGCCCGCCATGGCGCTCATGGCCCGCTCGTCGGGGCCGAGGGCGCCGTCCCTGGGCGCCGGGATCAGCTCGCCGTCGTAGAGGATCGCAGTGGGCTCGGCGGACCCCGAGGCCCCGAGGACCAGGGTTTCGTCGCCGCGCACGTCGGGCACGAACTCGTGGAGGACCGGCCCCTGGGCGTAGGCCACCGTTCCCGCGCCGAGGGCGAGGGCGGCCACGAGAATCACGCGCCGGGTACCCACAGACCGGAGCATAGCCCCTATGGGACAACCGCCCCACGCCCCTTGTTCCCGATCGAGGAGAGATCCCGGATTTCGTTCGACGGCCCTCCGTTAGGCGTTACTCTGTTGTACGCGAATGAGCCCCTTCTCCATCCTCACCGCGATCCTCGGGATCTCAGTCCTCGTGATCGTCCACGAGTCCGGCCACTACCTCGTCGCCCGGGCGTTCAAGATGCGCGTCCTCCGGTACAGCATCGGCTTCGGACCGGTGCTCTTTCGC
>JAFDCW010000769.1 GCA_019312705.1 Deltaproteobacteria bacterium | reverse complement strand
CGCAAGACCCCGTCGTCGGTCTCGAGAAACTCCATGGTCCCCGCCCCGACGTAGCCGATCTGCCGGGTCGCCCGGACCGCAGCGTCGAGGGCCCGTCTGCGCTCCTCCGGGTCGAGGACCGGCGCCGGCGACTCTTCGATGAGCTTCTGGTGATTTCGCTGCACGGTGCAGTCGCGTTCGCCGATGTGCACGACGTGCCCGTAGCGGTCCGCCATGAGCTGAATCTCGACGTGGCGTCCGCCCTCGATGAGGCGCTCGAGGTAGACCCGGGGGTCACCGAAGGCAGCCTGGGCCTCGGCTGAAGCGTCCCGATACGCCCCCTCGACCTCGCCGCGATTGCGGGCGACGCGCATGCCCCGGCCGCCGCCTCCGCTCTCGGCCTTGAGCAGAACCGGATAGCCAACCTCCTCAGCAACTTCCACGGCTTCGTCGGCGCCCGAGAGCACACCGGCCGAGCCGGGGATGAGCGACAGTCCCGCCGCGGCCATCGCGTCCTTGGCGGGCGTCTTCTTGCCCATCAAGCGCATCACGTGAGCCGGGGGCCCGATGAAGGAGACCCCGTGCTGCTCCGAAAGACGGGCGAGGACCGGGTCCTCGGCGAGGAACCCCCACCCCGGATGCAGGGCGGTACACCGGCTCTGGACCGCAGCCTGAACCACCCGAGAGACGTCGAGATAGCTCTCAGACGACCGCGCCGGCCCGAGCAGCACCGTTTCCCGGTCGACGACCCAGGGAGCCCACCGGTCGGCCTCGCTGACCGCGAAGACCGGAGTGATCCCCATCACGTCGCAAGCGCGACCAACCCGCGCCGCAACCTCGCCGCGGTTGGCAATGAAGAGGCGGTGAAAAATCGCGCCCATGGGCCGCGGACGCTACCACGGAGGGAGCGAGAGCGGGAACGGCTACGGCGCGGCACTACCGGCGCCACTACAGACGGCCTGTCGGCTCTGCGCGACTTCGTCGCGCTCCCGCCTCGGGCCGCCTTCCGTGGCGCCTTCTTGCTAGGGCCTACCTCACTTCTTCCGCGGTCGCGGCGCCTTCACCGGTTTATCCAGTGCTGCACTGACTGCAAATGCCACCAGTCCAGCCAGCCCCGCCGCTCCGGCGACCTTCAACGCGGCCTGCCACCAGGGCTTGTCGGCAGGCTCGGCGCTCGGGCCGATCGCCCCGAGGGTGGCCTGGCGGCTGCGTTCGAGGGCCTTGTCGACCCAGGCCGTGAGGTCCGCGACAGTGACCTCGAGGGATTCGGCGAGCTTGGTGAGGGTGAACGCGTCGGGCTGGCCGTGGCCGCGCTCCATGCGAGAAAGTGTCGATTGGGTGATGCCCACGCGCCGGGCGAGCTCCCCTTGGCTCATTCCCCTGCGTTCTCGCAGACTTGCAAGGACGCGCCCCAGCACCAGGGCGTAGACGAAGGCCTCGTTTTCGCCGCTCACAGGGTAATTCTAACACGTTCCGCCAAATAGTCGGTTTACAGATCACATTCACGTGCGCATATTATGCAAACTACGCTAACCAACGGAGGATACGGATGGGCCAAGCAGCGCGGATTATGGAATTTGCCAAGACTGGAAACGTCGCCGGCGGCGTGACCGACCTGAAGCGGGAGGCCAGCCAGCGTGGCCACGGCCAGCAAACGGCCTTCGCCGGGGCCGGTGGGTTCCTGGGCGGAATCCTCGGCTCGTTCCGTGGCCCCTTCGGCGCCGCGTTCGGTGCCCTCCTCGGCGCGTTTTTCGGCGCCCTCCTCGGGCAACGTCGGGACCGAGGTGTCGTCGCCACCCTCCCCCGAGGCAACGCCGCCCCACGCCGAGAACTCACTCGGCACGCGGTGATCGAGGTGCCCGACGAGACGCTCTACGTGGACGCCGTCTACCGCGACTGAGGGGCGCCGCCTTTTCCTCGTAACGCTTCTCAGACCGCGTGACTCCATTGGCCGGAGCGCGAGCAACCGCCGCGCCGACCAGAGGAGACCGTCATGCGAACTTTGACTCACGCCTGCACCCTTGGGGTGCTGCTCATCCCGCTCATCTCGTTCATTTCAGCCTGCGAGGACAGCGCACCGGCCGCCGGCAACGACGCCGGCAACGACGCCGCGGTTGCCACCCCCTTCCAGGAGCAGGCCGACCGCGGTGCCGTGCTCTATGGAGAGAACTGCGCGCGGTGCCACGGCGACGGCGGTGAGGGCACGTCCCTCGCACCGCGGTTGGTGGGCCTCGCCGAGGGCGCACTGCCCCTCGACCCGCCACCCGGCGCCATGTTTCGCGACACGCAGTTCGTGACCGTGGGGGACGTGGCGACCTTCGCAGCCGCGAACATGCCCGCCGACGCCCCGGGTACCCTCGCCCTCGACGAATATCTCGCCATCCTAGCCTTCGACTTGTTCGCAAATGGTATCGAACTCGTAGATGCTCTGACCCTCGAGGAGGCCGCCGGCCTCACCATCCCTCGGGAAGACACGCCATGAGCGCAGCCCATCACCTCGCCCTAGTCCCGGACACCGACTCCGAGGTGGTCGCCCGAGTCCTCGGGGGCGACGTGCCCGCGTTCGAGATCTTGATGCGCCGGTACAACCAGCGGGTCTTCCGCACCGTTCGGGCCGTACTCCGCGACGAAGACGCTGCCGAAGACGCCGCCCAACAAACGTGGATCAACGCCTACAAACACCTAGCGTCGTTCGAAGGCCGGGCACAGTTCTCGACCTGGCTCCTGCGCATCGCCGTCAATCAGGCATCGCGCGATATGCGTAAGAGCCGTTCGCATCTGCACCTCGCCACGGCCCCGCGGGCGGAAGCCGAGGCCGATACTCCGGAAGCCGAGGCCGCCCGGGTCCACCTTCGCACCATCCTCGAATCTGCCATCGACTCCCTCCCCGAACCTCTGCGGATGGTATTGATCCTACGGGACGTCGAAGAGCTCAGTGGCCCCGAGACGGCCG
>JAFDCW010000768.1 GCA_019312705.1 Deltaproteobacteria bacterium | reverse complement strand
CTAACAAGAAGGCGCCGCTTAACAAGAAGGCGCCGCGAAGGGCGGCCCGAGGCTGCAGCGCGCCGGAGGCGTGCAGAGCCGACAGGCCGACCGTAGCGGCGCCGGTAGTGCGCCGCCGGCAGCGGCGCCGGCCGTACGACTACCCCTGGGCTATCGCGATCGCGTCGATTTCGACGAGCACGTCCTTCGGCAACCGGCTCACTTCGACGGTGGCCCGGGCCGGAGGCGGGGCGTCACCGAAGAACGAAGCGTAGACTTCGTTCACCGCGACGAAGTCGTTCAGGTCCTTCACGAAGATTGTGGTCTTCACCACCGAGTCGAAGCTCGCTCCGGCCGCTTCGAGGACCGCGCCGAGGTTCTCCATGACGCGCCGGGTCTGAGCCACCACGTCGCCCTCCCCGACCAGCGCACCAGTGGCGGCATCGAGGGCGATCTGCCCTGAGCAGAAAACGAGGCCTCCCGCGCGAACCGCTTGGGAATAGGGCCCGATGGCTGCGGGGGCTGCGTCGGTAGCGATTGCATGTCGGTTCATGGCGGGGATGGTAAACCACGCATCCCATGCATGCGCTGCCCGTGATCGACGCTCTCATGCCCGCGGCCCTCGCCGTGGGCATCGCGCTTTCGCTACCCTTTGCGACGGCGCGTTTGCTCACGTGGGTGTACCTCGGAGGCCTCCCCGAAGCCGGCGACGAGCGTTTTCGTGCCCTGGTGCCCTTTCGCCGCGCCGCGTTCATCGTGGGGTTTGCTCAGGTACAGCTCGCGTGGATGCTGGGAGTCACCCGCCTCGGCCCCAGCCTCGTCGAGGGCCCCGGGGGCACCGCGAGCCTGGCCTTTGGGGTCTTTGTTGCGGGGGTCGCCTTCGCGGCGGGGGGCGTCGCGGCCCGGGTCGTGGAACCGGCGTCCCGGCGCCCGACAGCGCGGGACGTCGTCACCTTCCGCCTGCGCCTCGTGCCACTCATCCTCGGCCCCGTCTGCATCGCCATCGCGACCACTTCGCTGCCCTTGGTTGCCGCCATGCACGGGGAGTATGTGGTGGACATCCCCCTGACCCTGCTGGCCTTCCTGCTCTGCGTCCTGGGGGCGGCCTACAGCGGCCTCCTCCTCATGCTCGCCACGGGCGGCCTTCGGCGGGCCAGCCCCGAGCTCCGGGAGAGGGTCCGGCGGGCGGCGGAGCGCGAGGGCATCGGCCGGGTGCATGTATTCATCCTCCCGACCGGGAGCGTTCCCTTCGCAAACGCCTTCGCCGTTCCCTGGGCGAGAACCCTGGTGGTCACGGGCACCACCCTCGCCGAGCTCGAAGACGACGAACTCGCCGGGGTCCTCGCCCACGAGGTGGCCCACCTGTCCGAAGGCCTCGGGACCGCGATGGTCCGCCTCGGGGCGGCAGGGCTCTTGCTCTTCGCGTTGATCCCCGGGCTGTCCATCGCCTACGCCCTCGGGTCGGAACAAAGCGCGGTGTTACTGGGCTCCTTGCTCGTCGCGGCGGCCCTCCTGTGGCGCTACGCGCAGGGCCTCGCTCGGCGTATGGAGGTGCGCGCCGACGCCCACGCCAAGTCCCACCTCGGCGGCGCCGGCCTCGCCCGGGCCCTCCGGAAAATCACAGAGATCAGCCAGCGGCCGATGACCACCGGCGGCCGCCGGCCCCACCCGGGGCTCTGGGACCGCCTCGTCGCCCTCGACGACGACCCCGGGCCAAAGCCCGAACCCCTTCCGCGAGCGACCGGCGCCCTTCTGGGTGCAACCGTCGCCGTCTCGCTGCTCACTGCCCCGATGGCTCTCCATGACCTGACCGACGTGCCGCCGACAGCCATCCTCACCATGACGGAGGCTGAGGCCAAGACCCGTTTCCTCATCGATCCCTGGGATGGAGAGCCCATGATCGCCCTCGCCTGGCGCGCGAGGGAGGCGGGGGATCTGCCCGTCGCCGAGGCCCGGGCGATCGCGGCGGGTCGCATGGGGGCCGACGCCCAGAACTTTCACCTGATCTGGGCAGAGCTCCGCGCGGCCGCGGGAGACTGCGCTGCGGCCCGGGCATCCTTTGAGGCCAGCCTCGCGGCCCAGGCCGCGGCGGTCTTCGACGGCGACCCCTTCAGCAGCCTCGACCTCGGCAGCTACGCCTTGCCGCCGACCCTGGTAACCCACTGCGAGATGACCATCGGCGAAGCTTTCGGTGACGACGCCGTCGACGACGACGGCAATGTAGTTTTCTCCGGCTCGCCCCCCTGAGCGACTTGCACCTATCGTCCGACGAACTTCGCCGGGCGTTTTTCGAGGAACGCGGCCATGCCTTCGGTCTGGTCGGCGCTCGCAAAACAGCCAGCGAAGAGGTCTATCTCCCGGGCATTCGCGTCGTGCAGGTCGCGGTCCTCGCCGTCGAGGATAGCCCGCTTGCCGGCCGTGACCGCGAGGGGTCCCATCTCGGCAATGGTCGCCGCTGTCTTCTGGGCCTCGCCGAGGAGGGCGTCCCGCGGGAAGACCCGGTTGACGAGGCCCATGCGCAGCGCGTCCTCGGCCGAGACGATAGCGCCGGTGTAGATGAGCTCGCGGGCGGCGCCGACCCCAACGCGGCGGGACAAGCGCTGGGTCCCGCCGAAGCCGGGAATGACCCCCAGCTTGACCTCGGGCTGACCGAACTTGGCCTTCTCCGAGGCGTAGATGAAGTCGCAGGCAAGGGCGAGTTCGCAGCCGCCGCCGAGGGCAAACCCGTTGACCGCGGCGATTACGGGGCACGGCAATGCCTCGATCAAGTCCAAGGTCCGGTGGCCCTCCTGAGCGAAGGCTTTGGCCTCTTCGGGACCGAGCGACTTCATCGCGTCGATGTCCGCCCCCGCCACAAAGGCTTTCCCTTCGCCCGTCACGACGAGGCAGCGCACGCCACCCGTGCCAGCAACCTCTTCCAGGGCGGAACGCAGCTCGGCGAGGACGGCCGGATTGAGG
>JAFDCW010000767.1 GCA_019312705.1 Deltaproteobacteria bacterium | reverse complement strand
CCACCTCGCCCTCGCTCAGGAGAGCTTGCTCGGCGCCCTCGCGTTCTGTCGCGCCGAGGGCTTCCGGCTCCTCGAGGGGCAGGTCCTCGGCGACCTCGGCGTGACGACGCTCCTCCGAGGTGAGTCCGCTCAATCATGTGCTCAGCTCGGCGCGGCCCTCGCGATCCTCGAAGAGGTCGGCGACCGGCGCCTGGTTTGCGTATTTTCGGGCTATCTCGCCGTTGCTCATCACGCGGCCGGAAACCTCACGGCGGCCGCCGAACGCTACGACTGGGCTCATCGGGCGGCCGTCACGCTCGGCTTCCGACGCTACGAGGGGATCTTCGCCGCCTTCGGCGCGATGGCCTACGCGGACCAGGACCGACCCGACGAAGCGGCTCGTCGCCTCGGCATCTCGGTAGAGAGCAAAGGTGACCGCGACGACCCGGTGATCGATGGCGTCGTCGAGCTCGCCCGAGGGCAACTCGCCCTCGGCGAAGCCCGGGCCGGCGCGCGGAGCGGGCTCTCGTCCGAGGCAGAGACGCGCTTCCGGGCCGCCCAGGCCCACGCCGGTCCGCGAGCCGGCGCCCGGTCCCGGGACCTCGCCCTGGCCCAGATGCTTTTCGCCCGGGCATCGGAAACCACCGCGGCGGCCATCGGCACGCCGGAGCTCGCCGGAGAGTCCCGGGTGCGACTGACGGTGGACGGCGAGGGACATTGGTTCCGCATCGGCGCCGAGGCCGTTACCGACCTCGGTCGGCGCAGCGCGGTCCGGCGGCTCCTGGTCGCCCTCGCTCGTCACCACGCCGCGTCGCCGGGGGTGCCCTTCTCGTCCGAAGACCTCACCGCGGCCGTGTGGCCCGGCGAAAAGATGAGCCCCAAGTCGGCGAAGAACCGCCTCCACGTCGCGCTCTCGAACCTGCGCAAGGCAGGCCTCGGCCCGCTCTTGGTCACCGGTGAGGGCGGCTACCTCTTCGACCCGAGCGTCGACGTGTGCATCGCCGACGCCCCCGAGTAGCGGTCATTCCCAGCGAGTGCAGGTGTTGGCGGCGTCTTCGTCGATGAACCCGTACGACCGGCCCATCCAGTAGGCGAGCAGGTAGTCGACCGGTGGATAGACGTGGCGGTCGTGGGCGTAGGGGTTCACCAGGCGGTAGGGGTGGTGCTGCCAGATGAAGTCCAAGGGCACCCGGTCTCGGATCGCGACGGGGGTCATCGACTGGTTCTCACACTCGGAGTTCCCGGCGTAGCGCGCGCGGTTGTCGACGGCGCGGGCGAGCTTGGGAGGGGCGGTGAAGTCACCGAGTTCGGACGTCGCCGTTTCGAGTTCGACGGCGCTCACCAGCCCCGACGGCCCCTGCGCTGCGCCGATGTAGTCGAAGTAGACGTTCAGGTGACCGCGAACCTCCGGGTAGAGTTCCCCCTCCAAGAGATCTCGTTGCACCGCGGCGCGGAATGGCCCTTCGGGCTCGAGACGCAGGAGGCTGTAGGCCGAGTGGAAGACGATCGCCTTGCCGAAGTAGCTGTCATTGCAGTCGACGGTCTCGACGTAGCTGCGGTTGGCCATGATCGGCACCCACCCGTCGCGGTGGGCCAGGTAGTACGCCTCGATGGCGTCGTGATCCGCTTCCCACCCGGCGATGCCCTCGGTGGCGTGTATGGCGAGGCCCAAGAAGGAGGCGAGCATCACGGCGGACCCGGAGCGCGGGATCGCCGGGATGACGCTGCCGATGAGCGGCGCTTGGTGCAGCACGGTGCGCATGTCGGGGAGGAACTCCCGGGCCCCGGAGAGGATGGACTGCTCGTAGTCGCTCGGGTCTTCGGTGGTGCCGATCTGAATCAGAACGCGTCCGTCCTCCATCTCGTTGGGGATCAGCACGGTGTTGGTCATGTCCCAGTTTTGGTCGAGGGTCTGCCACGAGCCAAAGGCGTTGAAGCGCACCCGGACGGGCACGGCGCGCCGCTCCTTGATGAGCTCTCGGGCCAGGGTCACGACGACCTCGCGGACCCTCTCGCGGTGCACCTCGGACGAGGTGGCGTCGTAGCCGAGGCCGAGGCCCAGCATGACGCCGGAGTACATGTCTCGGCTGGTGTAGCCGTGGTAGTAGGCGGGCGCCCCGTGGAATGTGGTGCGCGTGGCCGTGGTGTCGTTGAATACCTCGTTCGCCACCTGATCGTTCAGTCGGTCGCGGCCCAAAGGTCCCCAGATGCGCGCCATGTACCCCGGCGTGCCGGTGACCTCGAAGAGTTCCGCCAGGCGCT
The DNA here is from genome assembly GCA_019312705.1 of Deltaproteobacteria bacterium. The sequence goes on along the minus strand of JAFDCW010000767.1, from coordinate 697 downwards.
CGATGAGCTCCGCGACGTTGGTCTCGGCGTCCGGAGAGCGCGTGCTCATCAGCCGGAGGGACTCGGCGGCGAGATAGCTTCCGGTCCACTCGGCGGCGTCGACGGTGCCGGTGTATCGGTCGATGTCGCGTAGGGCGGGCGTGCGGAAGAGGGTATTGGTGACGTAGCCGTTCGAGAGGTGGTTCGTCCGGGTAAATGCGAGGTGCTGGCGGGCGAGGGTGTGCATGCCGGGCCCGGCCTCGACGAAGGCGCCCGCGCTCTCGGAGTAGAGCCGGCAGCTCCGGCCCCCCTCGGTGCTGCCGAGGACGCATTCGTCGGCGCACGTGGGCACGCATCGGTCGACCTCGCAGGCCTGGCCCACGGGGCAGGGGCTCGAGGCCCACGCCGGCGCGCCGCCGACGTCGTCGCAGATGCGCTCCGTGGTAGCGCTGTCGCACGCCCGTGCCCCGAACGTGCAAGCGCCTCCCGGGCCGCCATCGGGGAGGCTCGCGTCGCCGGGCTCCACGGCCCCGTCGGTGGGCCGCGTCGGGTCCGGCGTGGCGCCGTCTTCCGTGCCCCGCACGGCCCCGTCACCGCCGGTTCCGGGGGGGCCGTCGGTCGAGCAGCCGTTCAAGGGTGCGATGACGACGAAGACCGCGAGGGCGGTGACGACGCTGCGGAGGCTTCGGCGTGAGACATCCATGATGCCGTCACGTTG
>JAFDCW010000766.1 GCA_019312705.1 Deltaproteobacteria bacterium | reverse complement strand
TGCGGGACGATGGCGGGCTGCGACCGCGAGTATGGCTGCCTGGACGCCTGCAAGACGGCGATGTGCTCCTCGGGCGGCGCCTGCCCGGCCTGCGATGCCGAGAACACCGCCTACACCGCCTGCCACGACGCGATGCGCACGCCGTCCGACTGCGCGGCCCCCCTTCTGGGCTGTTTTCCGGCCCTCGGCGCACCTTAGCGAGCAATTTTCGTCCCTCGACGACCCTCCCCCGCCGCGCCTATACTCCGCCGGCTCCGCCGCAGGATAAGCTGTGATTGGCGGGGCTGAGGGAGCCCTGTGCAGCGCAACGCCGCTTACGTCGCCTTTTTTCTGAGCGGCGCGTCCAGTCTGATTTTCCAGAACATCTGGTCGCGCATGCTGCACCACGTGTTCGGCGCGACGACGATCGCTATGAGCTCGGTGGTGACGCTCTTCATGGCAGGGCTCGGCCTCGGGGCTTTCATCGCGGGACGCTACGCGGACCGCATCAAGCATCCGATCATCACCTACGCCTTCGCCGAGCTAGGCGTCGGCCTCTGGGCCATGTTGATCCCCTCCATGGTGAACCCCGAGGGCTGGCTCGCCGACGTGAACTTCACGCTGCGCAACAGCCTCGGCGCCGAGTCCATGGGCTTCATGGTGGCGCGCTTCCTCGTCGTGATGCCGATCCTCCTCGTGCCGACGACCCTGATGGGCACGACGTTGCCGCTCCTGGCCCGGCACTTCGTACAGCAAGAGCAGCGCTCCGGCGCCGCCGCGAGCAACGTCGGCGTGCTCTACGCCATCAATACCTTCGGCGCCGTCCTCGGCATCAACCTCGCTGGCTTCATCCTCCTGCCGACCGTCGGCCTCGCCTATACGAACATCGTCGCCCTCTCCATGAACCTGGTCCTCGGCGTCGGCATCTTCAGCTTCCGCGGCCTACTCCTCGGCGACATGTGGGAACGCGGAACGCCGCTGGGGTGGCTGCCGACCAAGATGAAAGACTTGGCCAGCGTGGCGGCTGCGGAGGCGGCTGCGGAAGCGAGCGCCGAAGAAGTCCAAGAGAAGGCCAAGAAGAAGAGCAAGAAGTCCAAGAGCGCCAAGAAGGCCAAGAAGGCAGAGGAGGCAGAACTCGCCTCGGCCGGGGCCCTCGAGACCGCCCTACCCATTCCGCCCATCGCCCGGAAGGCGGCCTACCTCGCCTTCGCGGCCTCGGGAGCCGCCGCCCTCTGCTACGAGGTCGTCTGGGTCCGGGCCCTGTCGATGACCATCGGGTCGTCGATCTACAGCTTCGCCCTGATCCTCGAGACCTTCCTCATCGGCATCGCCGGGGGCAGCGCGCTCTGCGCGGCGTTCATGATTCGCGGTCGCCACCGCCTGACGGCCGCTGCAATAGGCGCCATTGCACTTTTGGCCCTCGCCAACGTGCCCTGGGCCACCGGCGAGGACCTGCTCACGTACCTGCTCGTCACCGGCGTCTTCGCGGCGCCCATCGCGGTCATGTGGGGCGCGGTCTTCGCCAAGGCGCGGGCCTCCAAGCTGACCGACGAGGTGGATGACAACCCCATCCCGGGCCTCGTGATGCTCGGCATCCCGGTCCTCGCGGGCCTCGGCAACGCGGCGAAGTTCGGCGGCCACATCTCGCCGATCCTCGCGACGGTGGTCGGCATCGTGGCCCTCTACCTCGCCGTAATGCTGGTCCTGCGCCGATACCCCGTTCTGCTCATCGCCATCATTCAGCTGCTCATCGCGATCTCTGCATTTGCGAACTACCTCTTCCAGGACGAGATCCCCCTCGCCTTCGCGTCCCTCGTCACGACGGTCAGTGACCTGCCCGAGCACGTAGGCACGGTGCAGTTCTTCATGTTCGTCACGGCCGGGCTCTGCACTCTGCCGGCGGCCATCGGCATGGGAGCGATGTTCCCGCTGACCATCCGCGTATGGACCAGCGGCGGCAAGAACATCGGCCGGGACGTCGGCGTGGTCTACGCGGGCAATACGGTCGGCTCCATCATCGGCGCATGGCTCCCGGGGTTCGTGCTGATGCCGCTCATCGGCATGGAGCGCACCCTGCACGTCGGCATGGCCCTGAACCTCCTCCTGGCCCTGATGATGCTCATCGTCAGCGCGGCGGAGACCGACGAGACAGCCGAGAAGGGCAAAGACGAGGCCGAGGCTGGGCCAGACGACGAGACATTGCCGGACCGTCCTCCCAAGAAGAACGCGGTGCCCGTCTGGCACGCCGTAACGGTCTACATCTTGGCGCCCCTCATCCCCGCCCTCGCAGCGCTGCTCTGGCTGGGCACCAACGGCCCCGACGCCATGCTCCGGTGGAACCGGAGCCAGATGACCCTCGGGGTCTTTCGAATATCCCTCGCGGCGGACGTGCTCAACCCCGAGAGCTGGGGCGAACCGGACATCGTCTACTACACCGACGGGCTCTCTACGACGGTCAGCGTCGAGCGTTGGGGCCGCCACTACGCGCTCAAGAACAACGGCAAGGTCGACGCCAGCAATGGCGACGACATGCCCACGCAGATCATGGTCTCGGCCTTCCCGCTCCTGATGCACGAAGCGGGGCCCGAAGACCTCGACATCGCCATCATCGGCTTCGGCTCCGGGGTCACCGTCGGCAGCACCCTCGAGTTCCCGGTCAGGTCGGTCGACGTGATCGAGCTCGAGCGCAGCGTCCCCGAGGCGAGCCAGTTCTTCCAGGACGTCAATCACCTGAACTACACCCTCGACGACTATCCCTACGTCGAGGCGGACCGCCTGACCGTCATCAACGACGATGGCCGCAACTACCTCGCGTCGACGGACCGGACCTACGACATCATCATGAGTGAGCCGTCGAACCCGTGGATTACGGGCGTCAGCGACCTCTTCACGACCGACCACTTCCGCATCACGAAGGAGTCCCTCAACCCCGGCGGCATCTACTGCCAGTGGGTGCAGCT
>JAFDCW010000116.1 GCA_019312705.1 Deltaproteobacteria bacterium | reverse complement strand
GTCGACGTCTCAGATATTGATGCGCCCGCCTTCGTCGGCGGTGTCGATTTGCCCTCCGAGAGTTGGATGGTGCAAGTGGCCGGGACGACCGCCTACGTCGCCAACCACAACCAGGGGCTGATCGTCGTCGACGTGAGCACGCCATCCGCGCCCGCCGTGGTGACCAATCTTCCCCTCACTGGCGAGAGTCAGGATCTACACATCGACGGGTCCCTGGTGTACTTGGCGTCGAATGTTCGGCTCAACGTCGTCGACGTCGCCTCCCCGGGCTCACCAACCCTCGTCGACTCGATGTCCGCCGGCACCCGAGCCTATGAGGTATGGGGCGCCGGGGGTGCGGTCTACTCCGCCGACCTGTTCACGGGCCAAGTCTTCCTCTTCACCGCCACAGCCGCCGCCCTGACGCCCACCGGCATGACCGAACGGGTCGGCTTTCGGGGCTATCGTGCGATCGACGGTGAGGGCGGGCGCCTCGCCGTGGGCACCGACGGTGGCTCCAGTGGCACGGTGCAGCTCTATGACCGGAGCGGCGGGGGGGCGCCGGTTCTCATCGACGAGGCCCCGGTAGCCGCGCCGGTCTACGGTGTGCGTCTCGTCGGCGACGTCATCTATGCCGTCAACGAGTTCGGCTTTCTGACCACCTTCAGCACCACGCTCTGCGGGCCCTAGTTCACATGAAGCGGTCGGTCCCGCTGCTTCCGTCCGACGCTCGGTCGGCTTGGGACTTGTGGCGCTCGTCGACGAGGTCGTTGATGCGCTCCATGACGCGGTCGACGATGGCCTGAAACGCCCCGCGGTGTTTAGTTTCGGCCTCGCGCGTGAAGGGTACGAAGGGCTCTTTCGGGGCGAGTTCGCTCCAGTCGCTCATCGCTTCGCCGATGCGGTACACGATGCGGCCCGGCTTGGTGAGGACCGACCGGCTCGTGTAGACGAGGTCGCTGCCGTTGCACCCGACGGGCACGATCGGTGCGTTCAGGTGCAGCGCCATCTGGGCCAGGCCGGTGTGTCCCCGGGAGAGGCGAATCGATCGGGTGCCCTCGGGGAAGACCAGCAGGTTCGAGCCGAGGGCGAGGGCGCGTTCGTTGAGCTCGACGAAGCGGCCCATGAGCTTTTTCATCACCGCGTCGATCGCCTCGACGTAGCGTTCCCCCTTGGGGTCGAAGCGGTGGCCGAGAATGTCCCGTCCCTCCGTGAGGATGGTGCGTGGCACAGCGGCGCAGTCGATCTCGCCGAGATTGTCTGTCGCGTCGCGGAGCGCTCGGTACTCGTCCGGCGCCGGCCTCCGGCCCATGACGTTGAGGAAGTCGCGGGTGATGACGTAGCCCCGTGATGCGATGGGGATGTTGTTGGTCCACTGCATGAACGTCGAGATAGCGGAGTTCTCGTAGTTCTTTCCCTTTACCCACGTTGCCATGTAGGTGCCGTGCTTGTGCAGGGAGTATTGGAAGGGCCAGTAGTTGTAGTTGTCTGTATGGTTCATCGCGAAGATGACCGGACGGTTCGGCAGGTTCTCGAGGCCCTCGACCACGAGGTCGACCTTTCGGTAATCGAAGCGCAGAAAGAGCTCGGCGAGCAGCCTCTGGGCGGGAGGCCTGGCGCTGATATGGACGCGGTCGTAGAGCGCGAGGTCGAGCATCGGGCAGGGACGCTACTACGGACGTGGCCCTCTGGATACGCGAACGAACGAACGTACTACCGGCGCCACGGGAGGCGGACTGCCGGCTCTGCACGACTTCGTCGCGCTGTCGCCTCGGGCCGCCTGCCGTGGCGCCTTCTTGTTAACACTACAGCGCGACGATCGCCTTGATGACGTCGTAGTCGTCGTCGTCGACGCCGCCCGTGCGTGCGCACTGAGCGCGGCCGCCGGCGTCGACGAAGACGTGTATCGGGAGAGTGGCTCCTTCGTCGAGACCGATGCTCGTGGCCCAGGCCGGGAGGGCCTCGGGGTCGGCGAGTCGGGGGCCCTCGGGTGTCGACGGGTGCTCTTCTCGGAACGCGGTCACCGCTTCGTCATCGCGGTCCGCCGACAGGAAAACCAGTTCGACGCCGCTGCCCTCCTCGGCGAGGCGGTTCTGAAACTCGAGCAGGCGGGGGATCTCCTCGACGCACGGCGCGCACCAGGTCGCCCAGACGTTCACCCAGCGGGCGCCCGAGGCTGCCGCCGGCGCCGCGCTGGTGAGCTCTGGAAAGGTCATCGCGACCGCTTCCGGTCCGGCGCCCGAGGTGTCGCAGAACTCTTCGATGTTGGGGCCGGCGTGGGGATCGGCGGCCACTGCGATGACGCGACTCGGCGCCGGGGCCGCGGGGCCGTCGTCGCACCCCATGGGCAAAGCAAGGAGTCCGACGAGTCCGAGGAGTCCAAGGAGTCCAAGGAGGGCCCGCGCGGTTACAAAGTGCAGTCGATCCACGTGATGAACGCGCTCCTGTTCAGGTCTTCGGGCTCGCAGGTCTCTCCTTCGCCGCTGCGGCTCCAGGCGCAGAAGCTCGGGTCGAGCTGGGCATACTCTTCGCCGAGCCACAAGAGCCCCACCTCGCGCTCGAGCTCCGGCGTCGGGAAGGTTTCGGCAAGATGGGCGAGGACCGCCTCGGCTCGTCCCTGGGAGAGCTCGCTGTTGAACTCCGCCGAACCATCGGGGGACGCCCGGGCGACGACCAGGAAGTAGCTCGCGCCTCCACGGTTCGCGAACACTTGGTCGATCAGCGTGTAGTCCGCGTCGTCGAGGTCGATGCCCGCGCGGTCGTATTGGACGATGCCGCCCCGCTCCTGCATCGGGACGAAGAGTTGGTTGAAGTCCGCGTCGTCCATCGTGGCGACGTTACGCGCCTCGAGGGGCTGACACCCTCGGCCCCCTTCGCTGCCGATGAGGCCGCAGCTCGAAAGTACTCGGCGGAGGATCTGCTTGAGCTGCGGCGTGCAGTACGCTTCGTTGGCGTGGGCGGCGATGGCCACCGTGGGCTCGCCGGTTGCTGCGGCCTCGATGGCCTCGAGGCGCGCTTCTGCGGCGCTCTCCCACGAGACGACGAGCAGCGCCGGCGTGAGCAGCAGAACCGCACCCAGAACCCAGGGCAAGTGCTTCATGGTGCTTCCTCCGTTGCTGGGGCCGGTGTCGGCGATGCGGCCTCTACTGGCGCAGCGACCGGCGGGGGCTCTTCCGCCGCCGGTGCGTCTTCTTCCCCCGCCCCGCTCGGCGCCTCGACGGCCGGGGAAGCCTCGACACCGTCGGCGGTCTCGGTCGCGTCGACGCCTGTTTCTTCGTCCGCCATCGGCGCTGGATCTTCTCCGAGGTCTTCCTCAGCCGAGACCTCCGCTCCCGGAGTTTCCTCGGTTTCTCTAGCCGCCGGTGGCGCTCGCCGGATGCTCGGCCGTGGCGCTTGCTCCCGCTCGACCTCCCGAGCGACCAGGTCCTCCGCTTCGACAGTCTGCACCCGGGCGGCGCCAGCACCCGTTCGGCTGAGCAGCCGCGCGAGGGCATAGTCCATGCCGAGGTCTGTATCTTCGTCGCAGAGCCGCGTGCCGCCCACATAGACCTGGGGGGTGATGATGGGCATCTGGTTGTCGACGGCGAAGCGCAGCGCCAGGTTTAGGCGAGCGCGCACCCTGGGCGTGCCGATGCAATCGGCGATGAAGGGGAAGCGCCGAGTCGCCATGCGGCCGGCGGCGTCGGGGTCGTCTTCGGCTGCCGTGCGTATCGCGTCCTGCTCCTCGAAGGCCCACCCGAGCACTTCCTCGGCGCGGTCGTTGGCGCAGAGGATGGCTTCGCTCACGGCGCAGGCCCCGGGGTGAATCGCATCGCCGATCATCCAGTTGCACGCGTCGTCGAGGGGAAAGAGCAAGGCCTTGCGGCTGACTTGGGGCGCGAAGTCCGCGGCCTCGAAGCGCCGCTCGAAGCCCCGGCATGCGGAGCAGAGCGGGTCGAGGACCTCGATGACCTCGGTGCCGCCGCTCTGGGGACCCAGGGGAATGAGCACGCCGTCGGCGATCTCGAGCTTGGTCAGCTCCCCACACGCGCCGACATAGCGACCAAAGTCCGGGGCTGTCGCGGCGTACGCCGCCACCGGCGCCGCGACGAAGACCACGCCGATAGCGAAGGCGATGCCCAGGGCGGCCGCCCCGGCTTGTGCGGGCTCGTCGGCTTCTGCGTCGGCTTCTGCTGGCGCCTCCCGTTCGCGCCGATTGCCCCGGCGTGCACTGAAGACGAAGCCGAGAGCGCCGATGAACGCCACGCCGCTCGCTGCGTAGATGCCAATGCACATCTTGCAGGCCGCGCCCAGTGTAACGAGCGACAGGTAAGCCATGCCGACGCTTGTCAGCAGCGGCAAGGCCGTCGCCGCCACCAGAAACCACGCCGACTTCACGTCGTGGCTCCGGCGTCGCAGCCCGAGGAAAAGCGCCGCGAAGGCGAGGAACGCAACGACGCTAATGCCCGGTAGCGCGACCGGGATCCCTCCCCAGACGCTCGTCCGCAGCACCGATGAGTAGGGGCTCATCAACGTGACGTGGCACCCCGTGGCGCCGCTCGCGTCGGCCCTGTCGATGCCCGGGAGGAACGAGCAGTGAATGCCGTGCACCTGCCGGTCGAGGTGAGCGACGAAGTCGTAGGTCGAGACCGACGAAAAGACGCCACCTGCGACGGCCGCCACGAAGACAACTACGAGCCATGCATTCAAACGCATCAAACCCTCCCCGGCGGAGATCACACGGCGTGCGCGGCTGCCTGTCAAGGATGGTCGAACGAGTGACCTCGTGGCCCGATCTCGAGCCCGAGGAGCCATCAACGTGCAAATGAGCCGCACGGAACGCGCCCCGCTCTATGGGCTCCACAGGCACGACCTCATCGCCCCTACAAATTGCCGTGCTTTCGGCTCAGCGCCGCTAGCCTGCTTCTTGCGACACGCCGCTACGCATGTCACGACGCCGCCTCACGCGCGACTCCTCGAGTGTCGGCTTCTCGTGGTCAGCCGCGGTGTTGGCCCCGACGCGCCCGGCGAAAGGCAGCGGGGGTCACCCCCAGAACCGGAAGAGGCTCTGCACGGCACGCTCCTCTACTGACCGCCTAGGGTGGTGGCGTGGCGGCAGGCGACGCCGGTGGCCGGACGAGACGCCACCCGTGCTCACCCAATAAGCTCATGATCACGGGCAACCTACGGGGTGGCGGAGGTCTTGCATGCGGCGTGGACTTCGGTGAACAGCCATGTCCAACGACAACGCCACCCGTCAGCGTACCCGAGGTCTACGAGCCCGGCGCGTCTTCCTCGCCCAGGCGGGGGCCTCGGCGGTATCGATCGCCTGCGCCGCCGGTACCGCTCGGGCTGAGTGTGCGACCGGGGACACTGCCCTCGACCCCCAGGTCATCACGGATGCTGGGACCCTTGCGGTCGATGGAATCCTGCCCTTCGAGTACCCAGCCGGGCACCCCTGCTTGCTGGTCAGGCTCCGGGCCCCGACCGAAGGCGGCGTCGGACCGGATGGCGACCTGGTGGCTTTCAGCGCGGTTTGCCCGCATCGCGGCCACGAACTCGGACCCGAGCAATACAAAGCCGAGCACGGCGCCCTGGGCCCCTGTCCGTGGCACAACAGCGCCTTCGACCTCAAGTGCGGCGGAGCCCAGATCATCGGTCAGGCCAATCGCCACTTGCCTCGCATCACGCTCGAGGAGCGTGAAGGCGAGGTCGTCGCCGTGGGCATCGAAGGCAGCCCCTACGCCTTGGTCCGGCGGGCGGGATGAGCGACGGAGGCCGGCGGCGGCTGTCGCGTCGTCGCGCGCTGAGCATCCTCGGGACCGGGACGGCGGGTGCCGTGGCGAGCGGCTGCATGGGCCAGATCTCCGACGCTCCGCCTCACTTTTCATCGACGCCCGAGCTTACCGACTCCCGGGAGCCGGCCCGGGATCAACTGATCGTCGCGCCCGAAGCCGTAGTGCTGAGCACGGCCTGTGACTACTGCATCGTGGGGTGCGGCTATCGGGTCACCCTGTGGCCTACCGATGGCGACGCGTGCTCCGGCGCCCGCAGCAACCAGGTCGGCGTGAGCCTCAGCCAGACCGCTCACAACGTCGTCATGCGTGACGGTCGCGCGCACCACGTCGTCGTCGATCCCGACCCCGAGGCGACGGTCGTCAACCCTGGCGGTGACTACGGCGGCGGCGGCTCTCTCGCGAGCAAGCTCTTCAACCCCGACGCGCCAAACGACCGCCTACAGAAGCCCCGGTTGCGGGTGGGTGACGAGCACGTCGAGATCGAGTGGCTCGACGCGCTGCACCTCGCGGCCGAGGTGATCCGGCACTCCCGCGACGTGCACGGCAAGCACGCCTTCGGCATGAAGAGCTTCTCGTACAACTACTACGAGAATACCTACGCGCTGACGAAATTGATGTTCGCCGAGGGCGCGCTGCACAGCCCCTGCTGGGCGCCGCACGACCAACCCGCGTCCGCCTCGAGCGCGCCGGGGTTGTCGGACGCCGGGGTCGACGCGTTCTCGGCGGCCTACAGTGATTGGGCTGAGGCTGACGTGCTGATGGTCTCCGGCGTATCCCTCGTCGAAGCCCGCCCAGTTCTCTTCCAGAACTGGGTGCGCGGCGGCGCCAAGATGATCGTCGTCAACCCGAGGCGTGATGCGACGGCGGCGTGCGCCGTGGAAGACGGGGGCCTGCACCTTCAGCTCGTGCCCGGCACGGACACCGTTCTCTACAACGCCATCGCCCGGGTCATCGTCGAGCGCGGCTGGCAGGATTCCGACTTCATCGAGGACTGGCTCGGCGGGGTCAGCGAAATCGAGGCCGAGAGCAGCTGGCGCCGGCAGCGCTTCGCGACCGACTTCGACGGGTTTCGTGAGTTCCTCCTGGCGGATGAACTCTACTCGCTCCGCCAGGCTGCGGCGACGACCGGCGTCGCCGAGGACGACATCGTGCGCGCCGCGGAGATGCTCACCGGCGGAGGGGGAGTGCGGCCCCGGGCCTCCTTCATGCTCGAGAAGGGCAACTACTGGGGCTTCAACTACGAGAACTCCGCGAGCTACACGAGCCTCGGTTTGCTCTGCGGCGCGGGCAACCGACCCGGTCAGATGATCTCTCGTGGGGGCGGACATCAGCGCGGCATGCTGCGCGCCGCCTCGTATCCACGCGAGCTCATCCCCGACGGCGTGCCCACCTTCGAGGGGGAGAAGCTCCCGTTCAACATCGACGCGTGGGCGGCGGAGGGTAACTTTCGCGCTTTCTGGGTCGTGGGTACGACCTGGTTCGCCGCGTCCGCGGGCTCCGCCTGGCTCCGGGACAAGGTTCGCGACGCGACCGTCGGCCGGCCGGAGCAGCTGCCTAGCGGATCCGTCGCGGCCGGGGGGGGCGTCGATCGGGATGCCGTCATGGCCATCTTCCGCGCGCGCATGGATACGGGCGGCACGGTGCTGATGCAGAGTGACGTCTACGAGAACGCGGTGACTGAGCTCGCCGACCTCGTCTTTCCGGCCTCCGGTTGGGGCGAACACGATTTTACCCGCATGCAGGGGGAGCGTCGCCTGCGGCTGTACTCGCGCATCGCCGACGCCCCCGGTGAGGCGAAGCCCGACTGGTGGATCGCCGCCGAGGTCGCCAAGCGCCTGGGCTTCGAGGGCTTCGATTGGGAAGATACGAACGAGATCTTCGAAGAAGCGGCGGAGGTCTCCCGGGGGCGGGGCGCGCACGACTACGGCGACCTCGTCGTCCAGGCCCGGGCCGAGGGCATGCGCGGCCACGACTACCTGGGCCGCCTCGGCACGACCGGGATCCAATGCCCGGTCCGCACCGCCGATGACGGTTCTCTGGAGGGCACTACGCGCCTGCACGAGGACGGGTTCTCGACCGCCTCCGGCCGTGCCTACTTCGTCATCGGCGACTTCCGGGCGGTAGAGGACCGCTGGCGCTGGCGGGCGCCCCGGGGAGGAGAGCTGTGGCTCACGAACATGCGCACCAACGCATGGCAATCGCTCTACGACGACGCGCGCACGGAGTTTCGCAAGGACCTCGTCCCCGACGCCATCGTCCAGGTTCACCCCGCCGACGCCGCCCAACGGGGCATCGTCAACGGCGACGAAGTACGACTGCACCGCGACGACGTGGCCGTGTCGAACGGCGACACGGTTTCCGCAGAGGTCTTCGGCGTCGCCCACGTCACCGAGGACGTGCAGCCCGGGCTGATGTGCGGCTACTTCAATTTCCGCGGTTCGATTCTGCACGCGGTCAACGCGCTCACCGACGCGGATCTCGACCCGATCAACAACCTCTACACGTTCAAGACCTCCCGGGCTCAACTCTCTCCCACCGGGCGCCAGTCGCCGGCGGCCAGTCGCATGTCGTTCGTGCCGCGGGCCATCTTCGGCGCGATGGGTCTCAGCTGACGAGCCCCGTCGGGTGACGCCGACCTAGGCCAGGGTGAATCGCTTCGGCGTCCTGACCTAACCAGCGATCGGAATGCGTAGCCAAACCTCGTTGGGGTCTCCGCTTCCGATGATGACCTGAAGGCCTCCGTCGCGGCAGGTAGAGGTCGTGCCGCCGATGGCGAGGTCGTCGGCGCTGCAGTCGCCGAGCAATGCCTTGGCCTGCCCCATGTCGGCGGTGGGCGGGATGATGACGCTGCCGACCTGGATGTCGGCCCCCGCGTGCAGGAGTGAGACCTCGACCTGGTGCACGCGGCCCGAATCGTCATAGTAGACGGTGAAGGGCACGGTCATCGCCGAGTACTGGGGGTGCGGGGAGAGTAGACCGAGGGCGTCGACGGCGGCCCGGGTCATGCTCAGCTGAATGGGGCCGATGGACCGGCCCGGGACGATGGGGATGGCGCCCTCGGCTGCGGGGGCGGGAGCCGGCGTTTCGTTTGCCGCGGGATCCTCGACAGAGGGGGCGGTCGTCTCCTCGCCCGTGGACGCGGCTGGGGCGGGGTCGGCCGTCGTTTGTCCCGTGTCGTCGCCGCAGGCCGGGAGGGTCACCGAGGCGACGGGGACCACCAGGGCCAT
>JAFDCW010000765.1 GCA_019312705.1 Deltaproteobacteria bacterium | reverse complement strand
GCAAGAAGGCATCTGCCTTGTGGTTCGCCCACAACATCTTCCCCCACGTGGTCGCCGACGCGCGCATCCTCGGCGCCGGAGACCGGTCTGCCATCGACATCCCCGAAGCGGCCTTCGCGACGATCTGAGCGAACGCAGCGCGTTTGGGAATAGAGCGCCGCGGCTCGTCCGCTCCGAGGATACCAACCGTGAATACTGGGATTTGCCGAACGTGATCGCCTTCGAGCGCCGCTGATCGCTTTCCGGTACCCTCCGCCCACTTGCCGGAGATGACTTATGAGTGAGCCTCACCACGGGCCGACCGAAAACTTCCATCGCATGGTCGACCTGGGCATTCGCCTAGTCCTCGTCGGCGGTCTCATCGCGTGGTCCCTCTTCATCCTCAAGCCGTTCATCGTGCCCGTCATCTGGGGGGCGATCATCGCGGTTGCGGCGCATCCGATGTACGTGTGGGTGCTTCGGGCCGTTGGGGGCCGGTCGAAGCTTGCGGCGAGTCTCTTCACCTTGGTGATGGTGGTGGCGATGCTCGTCCCCTCCGTACTGCTCGGCAATACCCTCGTCGACGGGGCGCTGCTCTTCGCCGACCGCTTCGAAGCTGGCGAGCTCGGGGTGCCGCGTCCGCCAGACAACGTGGCCGAGTGGCCCGTCGTCGGTCCCGCCATCTTCGACCTTTGGAACCTCGCCTCGGAGGACGCCTTCGCGGCCCTCGAGCGCTTTCGGCCTCAGCTCGAAGCGGCTCGGGACGGCCTCCTGACCATCGCCGCCAACGCCGGCTTCGGTGTGCTCAAGCTGGTCCTCTCCATCCTCCTCGCCGGAGTCTTCCTCTCCCAGGCCGAGCCCGGGGGCAAGATGACCCGCGCCATTGCGACCCGCATCGCCGGCGATCGTGGCGTCGCCTTCGCGAACCTCTCGCGGGATACGGTGCGCAGCGTCGCCCGGGGCATCCTCGGCGTCGCGGTCCTCCAGGGCGTGCTCGGCGGCCTCGGGTGCCTGGTCGCCGGCGTGCCGGCCGCTGGCCTTTGGGCCCTCTTGATCCTGATCCTCGCGGTGGTCCAGCTGAGCCCGATGATCGTGCTCCTGCCCATCTCCATCTACGTCTTTTCCTTTCACGAGATGCTGCCGGCGGTGCTCTTCGCCGTCTGGTCCCTCGCCGTGTCGCTCATGGACGGATTCCTCAAGCCGATGCTGCTCGGGCGCGGCGTCGACGCACCGATGGTGGTGGTCTTTCTCGGCGCCATCGGGGGCATGCTGAGTTCCGGGGTCATCGGTCTCTTTGTGGGCCCGGTCGTCCTGGTCCTCGTCTACACCCTCTACACCGCGTGGATGAAAGAGGAGCAGGAGCGCAACTCGCTCGTGCCCCCGCCCCCACGGTCGGATGCCGACGCCGCCCCGGAGCCCGAGGGCACGTCGTGACCCGCACCCCCGAGGGCGCGTCGTGACCCGCGCCGTCGAAGTCTTCTACGACGTGGTCTGCCCCTACGCGTACCTCGGCGTGACCCAAATAGAAGCCGTCGCCGCGCGCACCAATGCCGAGGTCGTATGGAAGCCCTTCCTCCTCGGCGGCGTCCTGAACGCCCTCGGAAACTCCGACCCCAACGCCGCGATGAGCGTGCCCAAGGCCCGGCACAACGTGCTCGACATGCATCGTTGGGCCGAACACTTCGGCGTGCCCCTCGAGATGCCCGACTCCCACCCGCGGCGCACCGTGCTGGCGATGCGCGCCCTGCTCGCCGCGGGAGATGCCGGGCGCTTGGTCGCGACCAAGGCGCTCTTCGACAGCTACTGGGTCCTCGGCGAAGACGTGGCCGACGGGGTGGTCGTTGCCCGGTCCCTCACGCGGGCCGGCCTCGACGGCGACGACTGCGTCGGTCGGGCCGGTGATCCACTCATCAAGGCCGAGCTCCGCGAGCGCACCGACGAGGCCCTCTCCCGCGGCGTTTTCGGGGCGCCTTCATTCTTCGTCGGGGACGAGATGTTCTGGGGCCAGGACCGTTTGTTCTTCGTCGAGCGCGCGCTCTCCCTGTAGCATCGACGCCCTTCGATGCTGGTCCCCCACAAGCCGAGCTGGCTGCGAATCATCTTCTACACCCGCGGCACGCCGATCCGTGCCGTATGGAAGCGTCTGCTCGCGGTCACCTCGGTGGCGGTGGCCATCACCTGGATGGAGGTGGTGCACAACTTTTTCCACCTCGAGCTGACCGTCGTTCCCTATTCCTTGGTCGGCCTCGCCCTCTCGATCTTCCTCGGGTTCCGTAACAACGCGAGCTACGACCGCTTCTGGGAAGGGCGCAAGCTCTGGGGGCGCCTGGTGAACAACTCCCGGACGATGGTCCGCGAACACCAGCAGCTCATCGGCCTCATCCCCGAACGAGACGGAGGCGACCCCGACGCGGCGACCCACGACGAAATCGCCGAGCTACACCGCGAGCTCACCTACTTGATGATGGGGTACGTGCACTCTCTCCGGCTGCATCTGCGCTTGCAGACGAATCTCGACGAGCTCGAGCCATACCTACCGGCGGCTCTCATGGAGACCCTGAAGACGAGTCACAACCGGCCGAATACCATCAATGCCTATATCGGCGATCGCTACCGGACCCTGTGGCAGCGCGGGCTGGTGCACGTCATGCACCTGCCGCGCCTCGAGCGTTGTCTGGAGATCAACTCGGACATCCAGGGAGGGTGCGAGCGCATCCTAAAGACCCCGGTACCCTTCGCTTACACGGTGCTGCTTCATCGAATCGTTGCGGTGTACTGCTTCACGCTGCCCTTCGGTCTCATCGACTCGTTGCACCTCGTCACCCCCGCGGTGGTCGCGTTCGTGGCCTACGCGTTCCTCGGCCTCGATGCCCTCGGGGACTCCCTCGAAGACCCCTTCGGCTTCGACGACGGCGATCTGCCGCTCTCACAGATGAGCCGCATGATTGAAATTAACCTTCGTCAGGACCTCGG
>JAFDCW010000764.1 GCA_019312705.1 Deltaproteobacteria bacterium | reverse complement strand
AGCCAGAGCTCCCCGAGCAGCTCTCGCCAGGCCGCAGCGAGGAACGGCAGGTGCGCGTGGGGGCCGCCGAGGAGCAGCACCGGCGGCCGGAGCAGCCGGCCCCGGGCCAGCACCGCGAGGTTCTGGACGACGATGGCGCGAGCGAGGGCGCTCATGGCGTCCGACCAAGAGGCCCCACCCTTGACGAGGTTCACGACGTCGGTCTCGGCGAAGACACCGCACTTGGCCGCGACCGAAAGGTCGCCCGTGAGGCCGCACGAAGCGAGCTGCGGTGAGGCGAGACCGAGGCGGTGGGCGATGCGGTCGATGGTTGCGCCCGTACCCGCAGCGCAACGGTCGTTCATCTGCATGTCGTCTTCGCCGGTGCCGGTTCCGAGGAGGACCAGCTTGGCGTCCTGGCCGCCGAGCTCGACGATGGTGCGCGGCGACTCTTCGAGCTCCCGGGTCGCCAGCACCACGGCGTGCACCTCGTGGACCGGGACGGCGCCGAGTTTCGGAGCGAGGTGTGCGCCGATGGCTCCGGTCACACCGGTCGTCGAGATGTCGTAGCGCGCCCTGACCTCGAGGAGCAGCCGGTCGAGCACCTCGTCGGCCCGCCCCCGATGCCGCTCGCAAGAGCGGAACACCTCTTCCCCCCCCGGGGCCAGCACCACGACCTTGACCGTGGTCGAGCCGACGTCGATCCCGAGATGCACCCTCACTTCCTACCCGCCTACGGGTGTCCGGGCGGTAGCACGGGGGGCGGCAGCGGCGGGTGTCCCTCGGGAAGCGGGGGCTCACCGCCAGTGCCGGGTGCGGCGGCCGGCGCCGCGCCTTCGCCCTCGGCGCCGAGCACCAGGGCATGCGACGTGAAAAGGATCTGATCGAACGTGCGATCCAACGTGCGACTGGTGAAGTTGCTCATCATCGACCCGCCGGCCACTTCGACCTGATCTCCAACGGCGACGGTCATCTCCGACGCCGCGGCCCAGACCGCGCCGCGCTCGGTGTCGATGAGCAGGTAGGTGTAGCCCGCGGAGTTCATGGTCTCGGAGACCGTGCCGCGGATGGCGCCCTGGCCGCCCGCCGTCCCCGGAGCCGGATGCGCGGCAGGAAGTGCGCCAGGAGGCGCCTCGGCCACCGGGGCGCTGGGCTCTTCCGCTTGGGTGCTTTGGGTGGCGGCGGTGTCGGTACTGCCTTCGTCGCAGCCGAGCAGTGAGCCCGAGAGCGCGAGGGCGGTGCAGATGATCATCCTGTTCACGGCAACTCCTTCAGAGCGTTACTTCGCATAGGTCCTAGCATCCCCCGGGCGGGACCACGAGCCGTGATCTGAGCGGACGCACGGCGGGGCTGTCGTGTAGGCTGACCCGGTGAACGAGCCAACGATCGACACGCTGTTGCAGTCTCTGGTGGACGAGGGCCGCGGGGACGAGGCGCGCTTGGCCCACCTCGTGGTGGGCCGGGGGATCATCGACGAGGCCGCCGCGTGGCTGCACACCCAGCACCCGGGCCGGCGCCACCTGGTGGTCGGCGACGGTCACACCTTCGCCGCAGCCGGCGAGAAGGTCGTCGCGTCCCTCACGGCGGTCGGGGCCGACGTCGAGACCCTGGTCCTCGAGGCCTCGGGCGGCGACGCCCACCTGGTCTGCGACGACCACGTCATCGGCGAGCTCGAGACCCGCCTGCGCGCCGACAGCGCCCTGAACCCCGTGGCCGTAGGCGCGGGCACGGTGACCGACATCGTAAAGATGGCCAGCCACCGGGCGGGCCGGCGCTTTCAGGGCTTCGCCACCGCCGCGAGCATGAACGGCTACACCTCCGCGATCGCCGCCGTCCTGTCCCGCGGCGTCAAGCGCACCCTCCCCACCTCTCAGGCCGAGGCCATCTTCGCCGACCTCGACGTAGTCGCCGCCGCCCCGGCCTACCTGAACCAAGCGGGCTTTGGCGACCTGCTCTCCAAACCCTTCAGCACCGCCGACTGGATGCTCAGCCACCTCGTCCGCGGCGTAGAGTTCCACGAGCGACCGGCCCAGCTCCTCGACGACGCCTACACCCAACTCATCGACCAAGCGGCCGGCGTCGGCAACGCCGAGCCCGAGGCCATCGGCACGCTGACCCGCACCATCGTTCTCTCCGGCTTCACCATGGCCCTCGCCGGCACCTCCGCCCCCGCGTCCGGAGGAGAGCACCTCATCAGCCATTACTGGGACATGGAGCAACACTGCCAGGGGCAAGAGCTCTTTGGCCTGCACGGCGCCCAGGTCGGCGTCGCCACCCGCATCTCCGCCATGCTCTTCGAGCGCCTCGTCGGCCTCGACGCCTCGGACATCGACCCCGACGCCTTGGCCCTCCAAAAGCCGGGCCCCATCGACCCGGCCCGCATCGCCGAGCTGCATCCGCGGCTCACCGACGACGTCATCGCCGAGGTCTGCCAGCAGCTCTCCGAAAAGCAGCGCCATGGCCAAGCGTTGCGCGACGAGATCGCCTCCGTCCGTGATCGCTGGCCCGAGGTCCGGGAGGCCCTCTCGCGGCTGCTCATCCCCGCCCAAGAGATCAGCGACGCCCTCGCCGCCGCCGGCGCCGCCGACCGCCCGACCAAGCTAGGCGTCACCGCCGAACACGCCGTAGACACCGTCCAGGTCTGCCGGCACATCCGCGGCCGCTACGTCGCCCTCGACCTCATGGCCGACCTCGGACGCCTCGACGAGTGGGCCGCCGACGCCGTGGTGGCGTGCGAAAGCTGAAGACGAGAGCCATGAAACTCCACTCGACGATCCAAAGCCCCCTCTATCTCTTCGTCTTCGTCCTCTGCATCTCCGGATGCGACTGCTCCCAATCCCATACACGGGATGCCTCGGTGGACGGGGCGGCGGACGCCGCGGATGACGCGCGGCCGGATACGAGCTCGGACTCCGGGGCATGCTCGTCCCCCGTGCTCTACGACGACGCCCTGTGCCGCGCCGCCCCCGATGTCG
>JAFDCW010000763.1 GCA_019312705.1 Deltaproteobacteria bacterium | reverse complement strand
CGCGGACGGCGCTCCAGAACTCGTCATCGGAGAGTTGGCTCTGGTCGCGCACGTTGTCGATCGCCGAGCTGACATCAGTGTTCGTCACGCGGACCTGCATGTCCCGGGCGGCATCCTGGATGAGCTGCTCGTCGACGAGGGCGTCGAGGAGCTGCGCGTAGAGAGCCTCGAGGGCGGCCATGCGCTCCACCTCGGTCGGGGCCCCCATGGCTTGCTCGAGGAAGGGCACGGCCCGCCGGCGAAGCTCTGACAGAAAGATCGCGTCGTCGTTGACGGTCGCGACAACCCGCTCGATGACGTCGCGTTCCGCTTGCGTCTGGGCCGCGGCGGGCGCGCTGCCGAGGGGACCGAAGGGCGCGAAGACCACACCCGCCATGGCGAGAGCCAAGGCGAGGGATGTGAATCGCTCCAGCATTTCAGCGCCCGGCCCCAGAAGGCACCGGCATGGAGGGCGTGGTCGGTTGGGCTTCGGCGGCCGGTGACCCGCCTTCCGGCACGGCGATGCGGACCTCTCCGAGCAGGTCGAGGTGCTCTTCGACTTCGGCGTTTTCCCGGAGGCCGGCGATGAACGCCTGCACTCGCGCTTCTCGCCGTTCGCGCCACAGGCGGTTTTGGATGGGACGGCGTGCCTCGTCGAGGGTGCGATTGAGGGCCGCCCGGCGACCGGTGAGCTTGATGATGTGATAGCCCGCCGGGGATTCCACCAGCGTCGGGTGCACGCCGCCGATTTGCTCGATGGAGAACGCGGCCTCGCGGACCGTGTCGGCGATGGGTTCTGATGCCTCCTCGGCCGTACCCTCGCCGGGGCGGGAGAAGAAGCGCAGATCACCGAAACGGTCACGGGTGACGGCGTCTTCGTTGCTCGTCTCCGCGGTCTCCCGAAAAAAGTTTACGTCTGCGGGCCGGGCGAGGACCGAGGCCAGGACCCTCTCAGCGGCCGCGCTGTTCTTGACGAGGATGTGGCTCGCGCGAACCTGCTGGGGCTTCTGGAACTCGTCGCTGTGGGCTTCGTAGTACTGCCGGATCTCTTCGTCGGTGATGTCGGAGATCTCGACCTCGTCCTCGAACTCCTCTCGCATCATCTGCTGGATCATCACCTGCTTGATGGAGCGCACGACCTCGGGGTGGTCGTCGTAGCCTTCCGTCGCCGCCTCGGCGGCAAGCAGCTCGAAGCGCACCATGTTGTCGAGGAACTCCCGACGCCGCTCGGGGCTGTTGTAGCGAGCCCGGAGGTAAGGGGACTGTTCGGCGAGGCGGTCGGCGAACTCGCCGACGGTGATCGTTTCGTCCCCGATCTTGACGAGGACCTCCGCGGCTTGCTCGCTGCTGAGGCCGTGGCGGGCTTCGGTGTCGGGGGGCGCGGTGGTATCCGTGGACGGACCGGACTCGCCGTCATCACCGCAGCCTGCGGCGACCGCGATAGCGGACAGAATTGACACCACGGCGAGGAGGAGGATGCGACGCATAATCTTGGTCGCGGGCTACCACATCCCCGGCGGGCGTTCCACGTCGGGAGGGTTGATTTTCCCGGAAAAGCTCCAGATATCAACGTCTGCGCATGCGAGGCCGGCGCCTTCGCATACGAGGCCGGGCTTTGACCGGGGCCTCAGCCGGCGCCGCATCGGCGGATCCGTCGGGTCCGGCGTCTGCGATCGTCAACGCCGTGAGGACGAAGCGCGCTTCTCCGGCCGTGGCATGGATGGGGCGTTCTTGGGTTACGTAGCCCTCCAATTCGGCCCGCACGACGACCCGTTCGGTATCCATCGGCAGTTCGAGGGTCGCCGGAGTTTCGAGGGGAGCCTCGGTGCCATCCACGAAAATGCTCGCACCCGAGTGCTCTGAAGTGACGTTGAGCCATCGGTGTTCGGGTTCGGGTTCGGGTTCGGGGGTCGCCGGGGCGGCATCGGCTGGCAGCGTCACGACGGCGGGGGGGGGGGCGGTCCCGCTAAACGTCCGGGCGGCGATGAAGGCGGCGATCCCCACCCCGAAAACGAGCGTCGTGCTTCCGATGAAGAGGGCGAGCTGGCGGAGGCGCCCCGATGCGGGCGCTGCCACCGCGCGGTTGACCTGGGTTTCTGCCTGGGCCTCGGCGATGCGTTCCGGGGGCAGGGGTTGGGCTTGGGTGAGCTGCTCCGAGAGCCCCATGCCCGCGGCGCCCACCAGTGGCACATCGAGGGCCCCTGCCGGGGGCCGATTGGCGATGACCGTGTCACTCTCCTCGCTCGAGGCCATCGGCTGGAGCCCGCCCGGGACCCTTTGTTCGTGGGTGCTCTCGTCGCGGTCTCGCCGGGCCGTTGGCTGGGTGCCGCGGTCGCGCCCCGGGAGAGTGTCGACCTGCTCCCGCTCCCGGTCGTAGATCTGAGCCGCGACGTCCCGCTTGGGTTCTCGTTGGGGGTCGCGGGTCATCGGCTCGAGGGGCGCCGGGCTCTCCGTGTCCGGGATCAGCGAGTGGGCCAGATCGGATACCCGGCGCATCGTGGGCACTTGTTGATGGTGCTCGAGGTGGGTCGCAATCTCCTCCACCACCTCGTGCATGTTCTCCGGGCGTGCCGTCGGGTCGACAGCCATGCATCGCCCGATCAATCGGTCCAGGTCCTTCGGGAATCCGGGGTCGAGCTCCCGTGGTTTCTGGTAGGCCGCCTTGAGGAGCCGATCGATGATGTTGGCTTCAGTGCTCGCGTCGAACGGGTGAATGCCCAGGCATACCTCGTACATCATCACCCCGAGGGCGAAGATGTCGGCGCGGTGGTCCATGTCCTGGCGCTTACTCAGCTGCTCCGGCGCCATGTAGCCATAGGTGCCCTTGATGACCCCGGTGCGCGTCTCGTAGACCTTCCTGGCGGCCTTGGCGATGCCGAAGTCGATCAGTTTGACCGCCCCGGTGTAGCTGACCATCACGTTGGCCGGATTGAGATCGCGGTGGATGATCGCCTGGGGCCGGCCGATGTCGTCGCGGAG
>JAFDCW010000115.1 GCA_019312705.1 Deltaproteobacteria bacterium | reverse complement strand
TCTCCAAGAGGGCATCGGCTTCGACCCCCTTTCGTTCAAGCTGCGCTATCACCTGGGGCTGCTCTACGGCCGCCGCGAGGACCTCTTTGCGGCGATCCACGAGCTCGACACGGCCGTCGACCTCCAGCCAAAGCACTTTTCGGCCCTAAAAAACCTCGCCGTCCTCTATCAACGCGCTGGCTTCAAGCACAAAGCGGTCGAGATGTGGGAGCGAGCCTTGCCCAACGCCCCCGACGACGACACGAAAAAAGGCATCAAAGAACACTTGATGGCGTTGCTCTAACCGTCTGTCGACGGGGCTCCGGGGGCATGGGTCCCGAGAGTTCGAAATCCCGTATTCTGTGGTCCCCGGCATTGCTGTATATTCGTCCACTCGGACGCCCGGCCTCCTCATGAAGTTCCTCTGCGGCAACTGCAAAGCGAAGTACAAGATCGCCGACGACAAGGTGTCCGGGCGTGCCTTGCGTATGAAGTGCCGGCGATGTCAGCACGACATCATCATTCGCCGTGAAGAGGAGGCCCCTTCGGCTGCTGCGGCGGCGGGGGGCGCTCGGGGCGGCGCGGCGCGGCCCAAGGCGCCCCACGCATCTCAAGCGAAGCGCGGCGACCGACGAGGGTCAGCCCTCGGTGCGGAATTCCGCCGCAGCGTGAGCAGTCCGGGTGCCAAGTCGACGCCCCCTCCGACACCGGCTCCCCCCGAGGACCTCTGGCACGTCGCCATCAACGACGTGCCCGTCGGGCCGATCAAGCGCGAAGAGGTCGACAAGAAGATCCAAACCGGCGCCGTCAACGGCGAGTCGCTCTGTTGGCGTGAAGGCTACGACGACTGGCGCCCCCTCTCCGAGGTAGCGGAGCTCGCGTCACTTTTGCGTAAGCAGAGGCCACCGGCGCCTTCGCGGCGACAGCCGGTTGGACGCGGCATCGATCGGCGTCACGAGAGTCGCCCGCGCATACGGCCTGTGGGCGCGGCCAGTCGGCCGGCTCCCGTACCGCCGCCGAGTAACGTGGTGCCCATCGGTGGGCGCCTCGGCGGAACGGCGGCGCCGTCGGTCGACTTCGACGACGATGATCTCCTCGAGGAGCCGACCCGCGTCAGCGATTCACTCTTCACCGTCCGTGAAGACGAAGCGGCGGCGGGTGCCACTGTTCCCGATCCCCGGGGCCCCGGACCTGCTCCCGCGTCGGTCCCGCCGGCGGCCCTAGGGGCGCCCGCGTCGGTCCCCCCGGCAGCGGACCCCCTCGCCGACATGTTCGCGCCCCCTGCGCCCGCGGCCACGGCGGCAGCAGCCGCGATAGCCCCGGTACATCCATCGGCCCCGCCCCCGGCTCGTAGAAAGCGTGCGATCCCCGTCGGTGCGTGGATCGCGATCGTGGCAGCAGGGGCCTTTGGCATCACCCTCGCGGTGTTTGTCGGTACGAACCTCATGCGCGCGCCCGCCGACCCGGCCCCCGTCGCGGTAGCGACCGTCGCGACGGCCGTCGACGAAGGCCCAGAACATGCCGCCCCCGAGGTCAACGTCGACGACGAATCCGCGGACGAGGTTGTCGCGCCTCCCGGCGGTGACGACGAGGGGGCCGCCGGCGCCGAGCCTGGCTCCGGGGCCACGTCACGGCGGGCCAATGGCGGAGGCCGCCGCGCCGTTCCGGCGGCCGGCGGGTCGACCACGACCATGAGGGCGTTGAGCGCCGAGCAGCAAGCGCTCCTCGACCGCATGGGCGGTTCGGGGTCCGCCGGTTCGAACATCGTGACCGCCATGTCCACGGCGGCATCGATGGCAGCCTCCGGAAGGCAGCTGACCAGCGATCAGCTACGCGGCACCATCACCAGCAATCGCCGAAGCCTCCAGCGTTGCTACGAACTCGCGATCCGCGGGGCCGGGCAGCCTCCCACGATCCGCCTCGACGTTGAGGTGACGATCGCCGGGAGTGGCCGGGTGACTCGGGTGAACGCGAGCGGCAGCGACTTCGGCGGCATGAAGGCTTGCCTCGAGTCGAACGTGCGCCGTTGGCGCTTCCCCGCGGGCGGCGCCACGACGCAGACGCAGTTCCCGGTCGTCTTCCAGCCCCAAGGCTGACGGAAAAGGCGCTCAGTCACGCCAATCGCCGGCGGCGCCGCTGGGCCTTTGTGCTGACCTCAGCCCTTGAGGACGCGGACGAGCAGGTACATGGCCACGGCGAGGGTGAGGGCGAGGCCGATGGTGAGGGGCCAGCTGAGGCCGCTCCAGGCGGCCGGAGGGGGGGGGTCCGTGTCGGCCGCGGAGCCTGGGCCTTCTTGTTGTTTCGGGTCCGCGGGCGGGCGCACGACGTCCGGGGCCGAGATCTCGACCGATGCCCGGCGCTCGCCCGTCGGTGCCGTGGCTGGGCCCGTCTGGACGTCCGGGGCGGGATCGCCGAGGGCGGCTCTTACCATCTCTTCGTCCCAGACGTCGGTGATGTCCCGGTCGTCTTCGTCCTCGTCGTCGTCGTCCTCGTCGTCGTCGTCGTCGATGTCCGGCGGAATCGCCAGCTTGTCGTCATCTTCGTTGGAATCGGTCACCGCGGGTACGCCTCAGAATGGTGATAGTCGCAGAATCACGCCCTCCTTCCAAGAATCTCGGGCGAGGAGTACGGTCGCGGCCGTGATGGGGGGCGAGCTCACTCGACTGATCGTCGAGACCCTGTACCTGGTACTGCTCGTATCAGCGCCGGCCCTCGTGGTCAGCTTGGTCGTGGGTTTTGCCGTCGGCCTGCTCCAGGCCGCCACTCAGGTTCAGGAGCAGACCCTGTCCTTCGTGCCCAAGCTCGTCGCCGTCGCCACGGCCCTCGCCGTCTTCGGTGGGCTCATGGGGGCCGAACTGGTTCGCTTCACGACGCGGCTCTGGACCTCCATCCCCGCTCTCTTTTCCTGATGGATAAAGGGCTCGAGTATCTGATCGAGCACCTCGGCGGAGCGCCCCATCTCACCGCGATGCTCTCCGTCGGCACCCTCGTCGCGGCCCGAATCGGCCCGCTCACGGTCCTTCTGCCCTGGCTCGCCCTCCGGGGGGCTCCCGCGCTCCTGCGCACCGCGATCGTCCTGGCCCTCACTCTCGCGATGTTTCCTGTTACCGCCGCGGCGACCGTCGAGCTTCCCTCGTCACCCTACGTGCTCTCGGCCCTCGCTCTGCGTGAAGTGGTCATCGGCGCGATCTTCGCCCTCGCCGCCGGCTTGCCGTTCTTCGCCCTCGACTGGTCCGGACGCCTCGTCGACACCTGGCGCGGGGCGAGCCTCGCCGAGGTCATCGCCCCGCCGACGGGGGAGCGCACCAGCCCCCTCGGCGATCTGTGGCTGCTCGGTGGCATTGCGCTCTTTCTCTCCCTCGGCGGTCACCGCCTCGCCCTCGCGGCCTTCGCCGAGGGCCTCGCCATCGCCCCGGTGGGGGCCGTTGCCTTCGGACAGGACACCGGCGAAGCGATTCTGATGACCGTGCGCCTCTCGGCGACGGCGATCGCTTTTTCGGCAGCCATCGCCGCCCCCGCTGCGGTGGCGATCGTCCTCGTCGAGGTGGGCCTCGGCCTCATCGCCCGGAGCGCGCCGCAGATCCCCGTCTTCTTTGCAGGCATGCCCCTCCGGGCCGCGACGGGCCTCGCCGCGGTGCTCCTCGCGGCGTCTTTGGTGGTGGCCGATCTCCCCGACGTCTTCGCCGCAGCGACCCACGCCGCAGCCCAGCAGCTCGAGCGCCTGGCGCCTTAGGTGCCCTGGTGGATAGACGCGGCGCCCGTGATCCGCTAGATCGCGGCCATGCCGAAGATCAGTACGCTCATCGATGCCGACAAGATCGCCGCCCGGGTCCGGGAGATGGGCGCGCAAATCACCAAAGACTACGTCGGTATGGAGATCGTTCTCGTTCCGGTCCTCAAGGGCAGCTTCGTCTTTGCGGCGGATCTCGCTCGCGAGATCGATCTGCCAGTGGCCATCGATTTCCTGGGCCTCCGGAGCTACGGCGACGGGACCAAGTCGAGCGGCATCGTGCAGATCACGAGCGACCTGACCAAGCCCATCGAGGGCAAACACGTTATCGTCATCGAAGACATCGTCGATACGGGGCTGACGATGCAGTACCTCTTCGAGAACCTCGAGACCCGGCACCCCGCTTCGGTGAAGCTCGCTTCGCTCCTGCACAAGCCGGCCCGGGCCAAGGTCGATATCAAGATCGACTACCTCGGCTTCACCATCGAAGATGTCTTCGTCATCGGCTACGGCCTCGACTTCGCCGAGCGGTATCGCAACATGCCCTTCATCGGTGTGCTCGAAGAGCAGTAGGGCCCCGAGGAACTCGCCATGGCCGACCGACTCGAGATGCTGCGCAAGATGACCGAGGGGGGTTCCAAGGACCCCTTTCACTGGTACGCCCTCGCGATGGAGCTTCGGTCCCTCGGCCACCCCGAAGATGCCCTTGCAGCCTACGGGGACGTGCGCGACGCGTTCCCAGACTACGTGCCAACCTACCTGATGGCCGGCCAGGTTGCCCACGAGCTCGAGCGCACGGAGGTGGCTCGGGGCTGGCTCGAAGCCGGCCTCGTCGTCGCCACGAAGGCCGGCGAAGGCAAGGCCCAGTCGGAGTTGCAACAGCTCCTCGATATGCTCTGAGGGGCGGTTCGTCTCACGCGTTCAGTCCGCGGGCGTCGCTGCTCGGTTGGTCAGGCTCGTCAGGATGTGGTCGCGGTATTCGCCGTCGATGAGCAGATAGTCCCGAGCGTAGCCCTCGATGACGAAGCCGAGGCGGCCGAGGAGACGGCCGCTGCGCTCGTTGCGGGGCTGGTAGTTGGCCTGGATGCGGTGCAGGCCCACCTCGTCGAAGATGTACCGCGTGGCGGCGGCGAGGCCCTCGTGCATGAAGCCCTGGCCCTCGGCGGCTTCGTCGAGGCTGTAGCCGAGGTTGGTGCAGTTGAAGGCGAGGCGGACGAACGCCGAGAAGTTGGTGATCCCGACGACCCGCCGCGACGGGTCGCCGCGACGGAACATGACGAGTCGCAGCGCCGTATCGGCGATGAGCTCGTGGCGGCTGTCGTCGAGGCGCCTCTCCCAATAGGCGTTGGTGAAAAACGCGTCGGGGTAGCGCGGCTCCCAAGGGCTGAGGTGGGCTTTGTTGCGCCGAAAGTAGTCGACCATCAGGGGCGCGTCCTGCCGGGCGGGCATGGTGAGGACCAGGCGTTCGGTCTCGATGTGGACGGGGGAGGGCAGGGACACGGGAAAATGCGTAGTGCGGGAGCGTTAGCGGCGGGGCCCGCCCGACATTACACTCTCCCGGTGGGCCCCGGGAACCGCTGCCAATGAAGCTCGACGGAAAGCGCCTCACCGCGCTCTTTCCGGCGGCCGTCGTCGCCGAGGAGGCACAGCCCGCCCTCCTCGTCGACGAGCTCTATCCAGAGGAACGGGCCCAAATCGCCCGAGCCGTGGACAAGCGCCGGGCCGAATATGCGACGGTCCGGGTCCTGGCCCGGAAGGCCATCCGGCGCCTCGGATTGGCGGCGGCGCCGATCGTCAACGGCGAAGACCGAAGCCCGGCCTGGCCCGAGGGGGTCGTCGGTTCGATCACCCATACGAAGGGTTACTGCGGCGTCGTCGCGGCCAAGGCGTCTGACGTGCGCTCCCTCGGGGCCGACGTAGAGGGCGCCGAGGCAGCCCGCGAGGAGATCTGGAAACACATCTGCACCGCGACCGAGCACGCGTGGATCGTCCGATTGGCCGAGGCCGACCGAGGGCAGGTCGTGAAGCGGTTCTTCAGCGCCAAGGAGGCGTTCTACAAGGCCCAGTACCCCCTGACTCGTCAATACCTGGGCTTTCACGACGTTGAAATGCAGCTCGACCTCGAAGGAGGGCGCTTCGAGGTCGAACTCCGGCGCGACTCGGGAGAGTTCGCGACGGGAGCGCGCTTCGAGGGACGCGTGGTGGTCGGAGACGGATTGGTGATCAGCGCGCTCACGATCGAGTGAGGGTATTGGCCGATCACTGAGCAATCGGCCGCAAAGGGTGCACCTCGCCCAGAGGGCGCTATCATTCGGGCGATGCTTCGCTTCGAAGCGGTCGTCTCGGCGACGGCTCTGGTCTTGGTTCTCGCTTCGTGCGGGTCGCGGACCGGTACGATCGACGACGTCTTCGATGCCGCCGAACGGCCGGTGCCGATGCCGGAGGCATGCAATGGCCTCGACGACGACCTCGACGAATCCGTCGACGAGGACTTTCGCGACGAGGCGGGGCGCTACATCGTCGATGCCCACTGCGGTGGCTGTGACCTCGCCTGCGAGCCGCGAGCTGCGATCGAACTCGCGGTCTCCTGTGGGCTCATCGACGAAGCTCCCGTTTGCGTAGCGTCGGAGTGTGCCGTCGGCTTCTCGGTTTCAACCGCGGGCCGGTGCGTGCCGACCTGGGAGCACTTGTGTCTGCTCTGCGCCATCGACGACGACTGCGGTGACCTCGAGGCGGCCTCTTGCTCCGTGCTCGGCGGAGAAACGCGCTGCTCGGTCGGGTGCGGGCTCGGCTGCCCGGTCGGTTACTCGTGCAATGTCGACGACGTGTGTGCCCCGAGCGGGGGCAGTTGCTCGTGCGAGCCCGGGCAGACCTTCGATCTCGCCTGCGGTCTAGTCGACCCCGACGGGCTCCGGTGCCCCGGCTCGGCGACCTGCAACGATGGCGTGCTCTCGGAGTGCCTCGCCCCAGCGGAAGTCTGCGATGAGGTCGACAACGACTGCGATGGCGAGCTCGATGAGGGTTTCCGGGACGGCCGCGGAGCCTACAGCCTCGACCTCCATCACTGCGGCGAGTGCGGCGTCGACTGCACCCTCGACATGATTCCCGAAGGAGATCTCATTTGCGGTGGAGATCCCTTTGCTCCGACATGCGTGCTCGATTGCCCCGACGCTCGAGATGGTGTCCAGCCCGGTGATCGCATCGACGCGGACCGTGACATCGCAACCGGCTGCGAGTGCACGATCAGCAGTCTCTCCGACGTGGCGGGGCCGCTCCGCGCCGAGGGCGAGGCCCTCGACGTCAACTGCGATGGCGCCGACGGCATCGTGATCGAGAGTTTCTACGTCGCCACCGACGGTGATGACGGCGGGCCGGGCTCGCCGACGCGTCCCCTTCAGACGATCTCCGAAGCGGTGCGCCGTGCCCACGAGTCCCTCACGCTGCCAGAATCCCCGGAGCCCCGGCCCCACGTCTTCGTCGCCGGTGGGACCTACACCGAGACCATCGAGCTCGAAGACGGCGTGCTGCTGCACGGCGGTTACCGCCGCGACTTCCTAGCCCTCGACCCCGACGGTTTCACCGTCATCATCCGGCCGCCGAACGACACCACCGCCCCCGGCGGGGCCGGCATCACCGCGGGCGTTGGCGTGGGGCGGTCGGCGACGGTCGTCGAGTGGGTGACGGTCCTCGGCCGCGACGCCGCGATGCCCTCGTCGCCGGCCTTCGGGGTGTTCTTGGATAGCCCAGGGTCTGGGCTCATCCTTCGCCAGGCGTCCATTCGTGCGGGCGTCGCCGGCCGCGGTATGAACGGAATTTCGGGGGTCGCTGGCGCTGCGCCCGCCACCGAAGCAGCCCAGGGCGCCCCGCCCCGCGGCGCTCTCGAGGACGCTGGGCACCTCTGCATTTCCGCGCCATCGAACGTGGTCCCAGGCGGCGTCGGGGGGTCGAGTTCGTGCGCCGGCGTCGACACTCGCGGGGGCACCGGGGGGTCGCCCGCCTGTCCAGAGTTCGCCAACTTCCAGCCGAACGGAGCCGCCGCTCCCGCTGCGGGGGGGCTCGCTGGGGGAGCTCCCGGAACCGGGGGGCAAGACTCCAACGGCCCGATCATGGGTGTCAGCTGTAGCACCGCGGTCTGCTGTGGCCTCGCCGACTTCACGGTCCCGACCGACTTTCAGGGGCCCCAGCCCGGGAGGCCCGGCACCGACGGGGCCGACGGGCGCGCCGGGGTCGGATGTGTCGACCCTCTCGGTCGCCTCGACGGTACGAGATGGATGCCGGACCTCGGTACCTCCGGGTCGGCGGGGACCTCGGCGAGCGGAGGCGGCGGCGGTGGCGCCGGCGGCGGATCCGAGATGGACTACGTCGACGTCGTCTGTGAATTTGCCGACGGCCTCGGCGGAGGCGGTGGCGGCGGCGGAGCCGGAGGCTGCGGCGGTGCCCTCGGCATGCCTGGGACCAGTGGCGCCCCGGCCGTCGCCATCGTCGTCCGCGGTGCGGCGGGCGCGCTGCCGACCCTCGAGGAGCTCGTGCTCTCCCCGGGCGACGCCGGTCGCGGCGGGGACGGCGGAGCCGGCGGTGACGGTGGCCCCGGCGGAGCCGGCGGCTTCGGCGGCAGCCTGCCCCGGGATGCGCTCTCCACGCCCACCCTCGCAGGGCCCTTTCCGGGGGGGCGCGGCGGCGCTGGGGGCAACGGCGGAGCCGGCGGCGGCGGCGGCGGCGGGTGCGGCGGCGGGTCGATCGGGATCTGGCTGACCGGCATGTTCGGCGGCGAGCCCCCTGAAGCCGCGACGTGGCGCGCTCGCAATACGTTCCGCCTCGGGCGGGGAGGCCTCGCCGGCCGCGGCGGCGGCGGCGCGGCGGCAGCGGTGGATGGCGTAGCCGGGGGGGCAGTCGATGTCATCGTCCGCTAGGCGAATGGCTCGATACCTCGCCGGAGCAGCCTTGATGGCGCTGTCGGTGACGGGTTGCTACGAGGCCCACCCTTGCGACGTGGACGAACTCTGCGACGGCATCGACCAGGACTGCGACGGGCTCATCGAC
Organism: Deltaproteobacteria bacterium; assembly: GCA_019312705.1. The sequence continues at coordinate 259 of JAFDCW010000115.1, read as the reverse complement.
GAGACCTTCGTCGATGATGACGGCGTCTACTTCACCTTGGAGCACTGCGGTGGTTGCGGGGTGAGCTGCCCCGAGGTCTTCCCGAGCGCCTCGGAGACCGCCTGCGTCGTCGACGCGATCGAAGGCGTTGCCCGGTGCGACCTGGTCGCATGCCCTGAGGGCTTCCATCGAGCCTTTGCCGGAGCCTGCGCGCCGGATGTTCCGGTGCTTTGCCTGCCGTGCAATTCGGACGGCGACTGCGCGATTCGTGCCCCGGGCG
>JAFDCW010000762.1 GCA_019312705.1 Deltaproteobacteria bacterium | reverse complement strand
CGGGACGATCACCACCCGGGACGGGTGCCGCGACCTGAGTCGTGATCCCGAAAACTGCGGGACCGCTGGTACCAGGTGCGCCAACGCGGAGTACTGCATTGGCGGCGTCTGCGTATGCCGTCCAGGCCTGACCCTCGAGGGCACGCAGTGCGTGGATCTGAACACCGATCCGAGCCACTGCGGCGCCGTCGGCACCGCCTGCAGCCCGTGCTCGGGGGGTGCCTGCGTTTCGACGTGCCCGGGTGACACGAGGGACTGCCGCGGCGCGTGCGTCGACGACCAGAGCGATCCGCTCAACTGTGGGGGCTGCGGCGACATCTGCCGGACGGACGAGGTGTGCGTCGAGGGCGAGTGCGACTCGTTCACGCCGCAGGGGTTGTGCACGATGTGCCCGTGCCCTCTGGACTGCAGCAGTCACGAGCAGTGCTGCGCATATCCGGGCGCGCCGACGGACGCCATCTGCGTGCATGACCATGGCGGGGCCTGCCCCTAGGCCTAGGACACCTCGGTCCGGGTTGTCACCTCAATGCGAGCGACGTGTCGTGTCTGACGGCGGTCGGAGCTGCAATCCTGCCCATCTACTCACGGCGCCATGGCGGCACGAGCCTCGAATGCATCGCACTGAGCGCTGCGAAAGCCGTCGATTTCGGTGAGGTCTTCGACGTCGCGCAGAAGGAGCATGTTGTCGCGTGCCGGGTCGTAGGGCGCCCATGGGACGGCGCCGTCTCCGTTCGGATCGCCGGTCGCCGCGAGGCGTACGAAGTACCCGATGATCGTGTCGGAGAGCGCGAGCTCGTCGGGCGTACGTGAAGAGCTGCCGAAATTGTGGAAGACGAAGGGCACATCCTGTGAGTGGCCAGCGCCCGTGCTCGCGGCGAAGACATAGCGGAAGACCGGCGCCGCTTGCGAGTTCGCGAGGTTTCGCAGCCTCGTGCGCGCCGGGCAGTGATGCTGAGCGTCGCCCAATATCGCACTGTATGCGTGTCGCGGCGTCGGGTAGTCGGCACTGGCGTAGTGCATCAGCAGGAAGGTCGCGAGCTCGTCGTCCACTGTTGCCCGCAGGTGGGCCTGATACTCGGCGTCCGTCTCGAGAGGCGGAACCGAAAGCAGATCGAGCAGGTAGAGGTACTCGTCGGCCGTGGTCCCGGCGATGAGGGGGACCTGGTTCTGAGCACCTCGGAGAAAGGTGTCGAGGGGAGGCTCGGTCAATACGAGCCCGTCGACGCTCACGTAGTAGTCTGCATCCGCATGGAGCTCGAAGAGCGAGCCCCCCGGGACACCGGCGACGTCCTCAGCCGATCGCCCGCGCAAGCACGCCGCAATGTCCGTCGCCGAGTCACAGCTGAGCGCCTCGATCGCCCGAAGAGCCGTCGATTCGACGAGCGATTCGCGATGCGGAACGCAGAACCCGCTCTGGGTGATCGCGGAGGAGAAGAGGCCGGCGGCGAGGGGTGACGCCACCAAAGCACATACGTTGGACGACCCTGCCGAGTATCCGTAGATCATCACTCGACCCGGATCGCCACCGAAAGCGCCGATGTTGCGCTGCAGCCATTCGAGGGCTGCGATTAGGTCCATCAGCGCGTAGTTGCCGGACGCGCCGGCGGCGTTCTCGGCTGCGAGGGACGGGTGCGCGAGGAAACCGAACGGGCCGAGTCGGTAGTTCACCGTGACGGTGAGCACCCGGTGGTTCTCGACCACATACCGACCGTCGTAGAGGGCCTCGCTTCCGGAGCCGACGATGTTGTCTCCTCCGTGAAAGTGCACCATGACCGGCAAGGGCCCGTCGTCGAGCACGGCGGGCGTCCAAACGTTGAGGCTGAGGCAGTCCTCTTCCCCGACCACAACCCCCGTATTGTCGATCTGAACGCAGTTGGAGCCAAATGTATCCGCGTCGAAGGGTATCGCCGAGGGCTCCGGGGGCTCTGGTGCACGCCATCGGAGATCGCCGACGGGAGGGGCGGCAAACGGAATGCCTCGAAACACCCAGGCATCACCTTCGCGTGTTCCGCGCGCTTCACCCACTTCGGTTTGGGCAATGCCTGGCGTAGGTGGCGGCAATGGGCTGCCCGTGTCGAGGCGCGCGTCGGGTCCGCCGCCGTCCGTGGGGGCGACATCGTCGCCGCATGCGCAGGTGAATGCGGCGACGATCAGCAATGCCAGAACTGCACTTCGTTTCATCTCGTGCTCCCCTTCTTCGGCATGCCTGCTCCGCGGTCGTCCCGCGACTCGAGGACGTGCACCGTTCCCGCTCCCAGGTCCCACTCGCGCGTACGTATTGCCATTGCTGCCCGTCCGTTGCCGCCGGAGGTCCGGGGTTAGGCGACTTCGTCTGTTTGTTCAAGTGGGCGGCGGAAGACTCACGCTTCTTCGGGGCCGAAGACGGTGAAGGCGAAGCTGCCGTTCTGTGACAGCCAGGAGGCCTTGATCCAGTCGGCGGAGCGGGCCGTGTCCGAGATACGCACCTCGTCGATCATGCCGTCGAACTCGTTACCGCGAGTGAAGCCGTTTGCGCCGATCGAGGCTACGGCGGTGCTGATGTCTCCAGTCCAGGTCCCAAATACTGTTCCGGTTCCGCCAACCTGCGAGCCATCCACGAACAGCTTCAGTTCACCATCTACACCGGCGCCAGCATCCCATGTCATGGTCACCAGGTGCTTTTCGCCATCGCCGTCCGCGAATACCGCGGCATCGTTGAGTAGGACATTCGTTTGCACGCCGCTTGCGGTATATCTTGCACGGAGTTCATCGGAACTATCGGTCCACTTCAGATTGATTTCGTTGTTGGCGTCGGCGAACACACTGAACAACGTACTCTGGGAGCCCGTGGCGTTCAGTTCTACCCAGGCCGATATGGTGCCTTGGGTGGCATCGGCGTCCTCGGCCGCACCATCTACTTCGATGTAATCGGCAATGTCGTCGAAGATCTGGCCGTGCCCAATCTGCCCGGCACCCCGCACGTTGTTG
>JAFDCW010000114.1 GCA_019312705.1 Deltaproteobacteria bacterium | reverse complement strand
TCCTCGACCGTCAGCCCATCCACCCGCAATCGCAGGGCGGTGACCCGGGTCGAGTCGGTCACCGTCACGGCGAAGCCGAACTCGCCGTCCTCGTGAAAGACACGGCTGAGGGCCTCGTCGATGGTCACCACGGGACCGCCGTTGTCCACGATGATGACGCGCTCGTCAGCGCTCTCTTGTCCATCCGGCCACGTCACCACCACTCGGAGGGTATGCAGGCCGTCATCGAGCAGCGCCGTGTCGAGGTCGACCACCAAGCCGCCGCCGCCCTCGCCCCAGGTGGCGATCGAGTGTTCGTCGTCAGCCCACAGTTCGACGCGCTCGGCGTCTTGATTCGTTGCTACGTCGATGACGACGGAAACGACGCCGCCGACGAGCTCTTCTCCCGCCGGCGAAACGATCGCGACCCACGCGCCAGGCACCTCTCGGTCTCCGCTCGCCGGCGCGGCGCACGCCGTGAGGACGAGCGCGGCGAGGGCGAGGTGCTTGATGGTCGGCATGGTGAGCTCTCCGGTATCAGTTTTGGTAGGAGAACCAGACGTCGACCGCGAGTCCCTCGCCGTCGTTCGTGATGAAGCGCTCGAATTCATGTTCGATGGCGATGATGCCCAGCGAAGAGAGCGAGACCAGCTCTCCGTCGTCGGCGCGCGCATCACCGTCGCGGTCGATCCACACGGAGAGCTCGGCGAAGACAGCGTCGTCACCATCGATGCGGCCGTCCGCATTGCCCCCGCGCTCCTCGGCGTCGTAGAGCGCCAAGGCCTCGAGCCCGTCGCCGGCCCCCGAGCCGTCCTCGGTTTCCGTCACGTCACCGAAGAGCTCGGTCGATACGATCTCACCGTCGCGGTCGCGGTCGAAGACCAGGAAGCCGTCTCCGCGAGCGAGCCACTCCGTGTGCACTCGGCCCGTATCGCCGAAGTCGAAGAACGCCCCCGTCACGAGCGGCTCGATGTGAACGCCGTTTCCGTCGAGGTCGAGGACCAGCGGGTCGCCGCTGCCGCCACCGCCGCCGCCGTCGCCGCCCCATCCGCCACCATCATCGCCGGGCGGCGGGGGGATCTCGCAGACCCAGGTCCGCACCAACCGGGCCTCCTCCTCACGAGAAGCCTCGGCGATGCCCGCTGCGATCCCCGCGGTCAGCTCGCGCGTCGCCGTCGCCAGGTAGGTGGACTCGTCGATGCTGGCAGCCTCGAAGCCCGCGCAGAGCGGGTTGTCGACAGTCAGCGTGGACGAATCGAGCCCCTCTGTCCCGCGGCGGACGATCCGGTCGACGTCGCACTCGGTCCGCGCGGTGGTTCCCTCTTCGGTACGGACCGCGGCGAGGGCGACCCGCCGACCCACGGCGACGCCGCGCTCGAATGCGCTCTCGGCGACGGTGGGCTCTCGGTCGCAGGCGCCGACCGCTCGCAAGGATTCGAGCGCATGGGAGATCGAGTTCTCGACGCCAAACGCCATGGCCCGCGCGTACCATTCGCGGACCTCCTCAGGCTCCGGTGCTTCGTCGGCGAATTCATCATAGAGCGGCTCTTCGACGGCCGCTTGGCTGGCCCGGACCCGGGCTCGGTCGGTCGCGTTGCTCACCATGAAGCGACACGAGATGCCCGACGTATCGATGGGCGGCGCCGGCATCGCGAAGGCACAGGGTACCCCCGCCGGGATGCCCGCTGGGGCCACCGGGTCGACCGGGTCCACCGTACTTGCGAGTTCGACGCCGAGGATCTCTCCCATCGGCGCATCGGTGAGCGTCATCGGGTAGTCGACGTAGGTCAACGTATCGAGGCCGAGGGCGCGCAGCTCTGAGTTCATCGCCCGCTCGAACACCCGGCTCGCGAGGGCGTTGCCCTCGAAAATCGCGATGCGGTTTCGTCGGTTTTGTTCGATGTCGCCTTCGAGGGCGGACAATCCAACTTCGAGCTCCGGCGTCGCCGAGCTGCCGATTATTTCGGTTCGCCCGCTGCTAATGTCCGCCGCGCACCCCGTGAGCACGCACCCCGCTATCACGACTCGTAGTACCTGATGCATACGCCAACCTCCTCTTCGAGGGATAGCTGTGCACTTGATGTGCCAATGGCGGGTACCCCAACATCCCATGTGACGATGGGTATTGCGGGTCTGGACGGGTCTGGAGTCCCCATCTTTGCTGGGGACGCACGCCCTCATCCTGATGCCGGTTGTCCTCAGCGCCACGTCGACGGCTTCCCGAGGTGGGCCGTCGGGCACGGTCCCGGGTCAGGTGCTATGAGGCGCCCATGGTGCGCGCCCTCGCGATTCTATCGATGCTCGTCGTCGGGCTCGCTGCCTGCGATGGCGGCGGCGGCGGGCTGTTGATCGCGATCGAGATCATGACCCCCGCCGGGGAGAGCCCCCTCGTTGGCTACGACCTGATTCAGGTCGCTGTTCGTCAGGGCGAGGGGGAGGTCGTGACCTCCGAAGGGGAGGTGACCGCGGACGGCTTCGACGTGCGCGTCGAGATCACCGACTACACCCAGGCCGTCAACCTGAGCGTGGTGCTCACGGGCCCCGCCGGCGTCCGGGTTATCGGGGGGCCGCCGACCTTCCTGCCCCGGGAGACGGGCTTGGTGGTGGTCGCCGTGGGCGAGTCCCACACCTGCGCCGTCGTCGCCGACATGAGCCTCGAAGACCGGCGCTCGTCCTTCGGCTTCTCCCTGCAAGGGACCTTCGCGTCGGCCCTCGGCGGCGTCGACGCGGCCGGGCCGAGCGACACCGCGACCTTCCTCGACCTCCTGCGCCTAGGCGTCAACGACGACCCGGAGCAGAATGGCCGCCTCTCGCCGCTGCCCGCCCCCATTGGCCCCGCCCGGTCCTTCGCCTACGGCAACGTGCGCGCGTTGGTGCTCTCGGCCCTCGAAGACCCCTTCAGCTACAACATCACGGCGCCCTGCGACGACCCCGACAACCCTCCCCCGGGAGGATGCGCTGTGCACTCGGTCCCCGCGGGTCTGCACCGCGGCGTGAGCAACGCGTCGGGCGCCCTCGAGCTTTCGAACGGCGGCGTGGTCGTCGTCGGCGGCGACGGCACGGGGGACCCCTCCGCCGACGTCTCGTGGATCGCCGATGATGGTCAGACCATCCGCACCCGTCTGACCACCGGCCGCTTGCGGCCCGTCCTGGTGGAGCTCGACCAGGAGGCGGTCCTGGTCGTCGGGGGCGAACTCGGCGGCGCCTATGCCGAGGTGGTCCGCCGGGGTGAGCCGGTCGGCGATCCGGTCGAGGGGGGGCGCATCGATGGCTTCGTGCGCGTCGGCGGCGCCCTCTTCGCCGACCCGACCGGGCAAAGCGCGCTCCTGGTGGGCGGGCAGACCCCCGACGAGATGCTGATCCCCGAGACCGAGCTCTTCACCGGTTGCCCGAGCGCCTGCCGCATCGCGGCGGGCCCCGCCTGGGCTGGGGCCCGGTTTCGCCCCACCTTCCTGCCCCGTCGAGGCGACGGCGGGCTGATCCTCGGCGGCGGCGAGCCTCCGGTAAGCACCGTCGAAAGGGTCGACTTTGGCGATCCCCGGGCCCCCGTGATCGTGGCCCACGGCCCCCTCGAGGTCCCCCGCCGGGACGCCTCGGCCCTCGCCCTGTCGAACGGAGTCGTCTTCGTGGCCGGGGGTCGCGACGCCTCGGGCCCCCGCCTCGACGTCGAAATGTGCTTTCCCACCAACGTCACGCTCCCTTGAGCGGTCCGTCCGGGGGTAGCTGGGAGATCTCGCGGATCTCGCGAACGGCGCTTGTGGTGGCTTCGGTGAGGCTTCTATGCTGCCCTCGCATCGGTCGTCCGCGATGATCCGCAAGCTCGAGAAGTACGAAATCCTCGAAGAAATCGGCCACGGAGGGATGGCCACGGTGTACCGCGCCCGGGACTCGCGTCTCGACCGGCGAGTCGCCATCAAGATCATGCATCCGCACCTGCGCGGAGCCCACGAGGCCCGGGTGCGTTTTGCTCGCGAGGCGAAGTCCGTCGCTCGCCTGCATCACGACAACATCCTCGAGATCTACGACAACTCGGACCCGGACTCCGAGGAGGCGTACATCGTCACCGAGCTGCTCACGGGGCCGACCCTCAAGCAGTTCGCCGACGACCATCGCGACATGCCCGCCGAGGTCGCGGCGTGTTTCGGCGTGCTCATCGCCCGGGCCCTCGACTGCGCTCACACGGCGGGCATCGTTCACCGCGACGTCAAACCCGAAAACGTGATCCTCCACGACGATCGCACGGTGAAGCTCACGGACTTCGGCATCGCCCAGATGATCGACTCCCACTCGTTCACGGCGACGGGGCAGATCCTCGGCTCGCCGGGGCACATGGCGCCCGAGCAGATCGAGACCGGCAACAGCGACCAGCGGACCGACATCTTTGCCCTCGGGACGGTTCTGTATTTCCTCGCGACGGGGTGCCTGCCCTTCGAAGGCCGCAACCCGCATCAGATGCTGAAGCGCATCGTCGACGCCAACTACGCTCACCCATTGCGGGTCCGGCCGACCTTGGGCGGACGTTTTTCGAAGATCATCGAAAGGGCCCTCGAGAAGAAGCCCGACGACCGCTATCAGAGCGCTGGGGAGATGGAAGAGGCCCTCACCGCGTTCGTGGCCGAGGTGGGCATCGATGACCCCGCCGACTATCTCGGCGCGTACCTCAAAGACTCCGAGGGCACGACACTGGCCCTCCGGGAAGCGACCCTCCCAGCCCTCATCGCCCGAGGGCGGGACGCGGCCACCCGCGGCGACGTGCCCGTGGCCCTCGATTGCTACAACCGCGTGCTCGCCCTCGACGATGGCAACGAAGAGGTCCTCGCCCTCATCGAGCGCATCGGCCATCGCGACCGAAACAAGACGGTGATGCTCATCGCCTCGTCCCTCGTCGCGATGGGCGCGGTCATCGCGGTGGCCTACGGGTGGACCGGCGGAGGCGCCTCGAACCATCCGGTCGAAGACGCCGGGGCCGTTGCCGCGGTAGCGGGAGACGCCGCCGTCGATGCCGACGGGGCGGGCCCCGACGGATCGCAGGCCGCGACCGACGCTGGGGCCCTCGTCCGGGGTCCCGACGCCGGGGCGCCGGACGCAGCGGTGGCGCTGACGCCGACCGGGGTGGTGACTAAGATCCGCCCCCCCGTGCTGCGGACCCCGCGGCTGGTCCGCTTCCTTCCGAGCCCCCGGGACGTCGAGCTCGCCGTGGGGGCTGGGGAATTCCAGCCTTTCGGCCCTTCGTCGAGCGAAGTGCAGCTCATCCCGGGCAGATACCGCCTGCGCATGCGGGGACGTTGCTGCGCCGAGCTCGACGACACCTTCACCGTGTCCCCGGGCCCAGCCGATGAACCGGTCCTGGTGCGCCGGGCCCTGGCCCTCCGGCCAGCCCGGATCTACGTGACCGCCAACGTGGCCGGCGACGTTTCGGTGAACGGTGAGGGCATGGGACGCACCAATCAGTTCATCGAAGTCCCGATGGACAGGCCCGCCGCGCAGGCTCGGATATCCGTGACATCCCCCGGATATCAGGCGTATACCGGTACCCGGAGGCTTCAGGCCGGTGGCGAGACACGTGTCGCCGCCACCCTGATCGAGGCCTCCGGGAGCACACCCTGAGAGGCGCAATCCGAGGGATCCGGTTCGTGTCGGCTATGGCCCCGGTGCTCCTGCTGAGCGCCGGGTTGGGCGTTCTGCTCCCTGGCCTCGCCCAGGCCGACGACTTTCAGGACTACCAGCACGCTCGGGAGCCCTACGACGAGGGCAACTACGGCGAGGCGGTGACTCGCCTCGAGCACCTCGTCGGCGGGGCGGTCCCGCGGCTGACCGACCCCATCTACATCCAAGAGTCCCGAAAGCTCCTCGGGGCGTCCTATCTCTTCGTCTCCCGGGAGGCCGACGCCGAGGTGCAGTTCGAGCTCCTCGTTCGGGCGGCCCCCAACCAGACGATGGAGGTGCCGGACTTCTCTGCCCACGTGGTCGAGCATTTTCAGCGGGTCCGGGCCCGAATCCTCCTCGAGATCGGCAACGAAACGGCGAGGGCCCGCCGCATCGAGGAAGAGCGACGGTTGCGCGAACTCGAGGCGATCCTCCGAGACCGGCAACGCATCGAGGGGCTCACGGACCTGGCCCAGAACGAGCGCGTCGTACTCGAGAACAGCCGCTACCTCGCCGTCATCCCCTTCGGCGTCGGCCAGTTCCAGAATGAAAAGGACGCCCTGGGCATATTCTTCGCGGTGACCGAGGTGGCTCTCATCGGGGCGGCCATCGGCACCTACGTCGCCTGGGACAGCTTGGTCCTTCCGGACCTCCAGCCCGACGACCCCCGCCTCGAGCCGTTCATCGACCGCGAAGAAGCGCTCCGTATCGCCAACCAGGTCCTCTTCAGCGTCGCCGTGGGGACCATCCTCGCCGGCCTCCTCGAAGCCCAGCTCAACTTCGTCCCGGGCCGGGTCACGACCCGCGAGCGCGAGTTGCCTCCCGAGCTACTCCCCCCAGACCCGCCGGTCGAAGTCGAAGTCGGCCTCTCGCCCTTCGGCGCCGACGTGACCGTTCGTTTCTGAGTTGGGCTGCCGGGCGGGCTCTACTCTCGGCAGGGGGCGAGCAGGTCCGAGGTGGCGACGTCATCGTCGAATCGCTCGCGGCACTCGGCTGCTGCCTGCCGCGCGCGCTCGTCGTCCCCGGTGGCGCGCAGGATCCGTATGCGTACGTTGACGCAGACGCGAAAGAGACAGGATTCCAGAGCTTCGAGCTCCGTCGCGGCTTCGGTCGACCGACCGCCGTCCAGCGCGGATTCTGCTCGCACCAGGGCGCGCAACATCTCGCAATCGTCGTAGGGGGCATTGGTGCAGCCTGCCCGCAGCATCTCGGTGCAGCGCTCCTCGGCCGCCTGCGTCTCACCGAGGGATAGACGACTGTAAACGACGGTCGATGACGCGCGGCACCGCGTGCGGTCGTTCTGCCAGGAACTTTCGGAGATCCGCGAGGCCTGGGCGATGCGCTCTTCGAAGGGGAGTTGCTCGATCCCCCGCAGCTCGCGTTCCGCATGGTGCTCGAGACGAAACGGAAAAAGAAGTCCGCCCATCACCACGAAGAGCGCGAGGCCGATGGCGCCATGCACGGCGAATACTCTGTTTTTCCGAGGTCTCTTGCCCTCGTGTCGAATGCGCTCGTCGATGGCCTCGGGGCGCCCCGCCGTGGCCTCGGCGATGGCCCAGGCGAGCACTCCGGTCGGGTCGCCCACCTGGTTCGGCGCGACGAGCAGCTCCTGGCCCGCGGCCCCGTCGATCATGAGCAGCCGTACCGGGGGCCGAGCGCCCCTGCGCCGCCGGGTGATCCAGTGAGACCCCGTCACGTCGGCCCACTTGATGCGGTGTTCCCGCAGTACGCCGACCCGGCGGATCTCGAGGTTGCCGACGTAGATCGTCTCGAGGCGCAACGTCTTCGCGATGACCCAGACCGTGACGCCGAGGATCAATACCGCCGGTGCGACGCGCCACACCTCTTGCCCGGTGATCGCGGCGTCGAGGACCCAAGCCACGCCGAAGAGCACGAACCAGATCGCCAGAAACCAAAGCCCAAAGCCTAGGAATACGCGGCGGCCGCGGTGGGGGGGCAGGGTGACGACCTCGGGCGACGGGGCGGGCGGTGACGCGGTGCGGTACACCACGCAGAGTATGGCGAGGGGGGAGGCCAGCGTCATATTCGGCGGGTCGGAGGAGGGATCCGCCTCGGTTGACGGTCTCGCCACGCAAATTCCCTCGTCAACCCCCCCCCGGGGGCTACTTCCTAGCTGATAGGTCGCTGTGCCGTCCTGGGATTGTCCCCGAGTACGGCAGATCTCCATGAGGGGCACTGCGATGGCAGAAAAGAAACTCGCCGCACACAGCACCATTCTCGTGCCCGTCGACTTTTCCGACGACTCGAAGGCGGCCTTGATTTGGGCCTGTCAGCAGGCGCTGTCCCTCGGCGCGAGCGTCGTCGTGCTGCACGTCGTGCACGACCCAGCCAACGCTCCGGGCTACTACAAGGACGCCTCCGGCGACGCGATGCAGTCCATGGAGGAGGTCGCCGCCAAGATGATGCGCCGCTTCCTGAAGGCGGTAGGCAAGAAGCTCAAGAACAAGAAGTACTTCAAGCGCAGGCTCACCACCAAGCTCGTGGTCGGCTTGCCCGAGACGCGCATCCTCGAGGTTCGCAAATCGGTCGGAGCGTCGCACATCGTCATGGGCAGCCAGGGGCGCACCGGCCTCAAGCGGCTGCTCATCGGGTCCAAGGCCGAGGAACTCGTCCGCCTCTCCCCGGTCCCGGTCACGATCGTCAAGGCCAAGAAGCCCGGCAAAGGCGGCAAAGGCGGCAAGGGCGGCAAGGGCGGCAAGGGCCGCAAAGCAGACGAGCCCGACGAGTCGGATGAGCTCGTCGAATTCGAGACGGTTGACGAGGTCGACGTATCCGACGAGGTCGACGAACCTGACGAGGCCGACGAAGCGTGACCCTCGACCATTACTCTCTATGGGCGGGCCTCTTCGGCGGCCTGGCGCTCTTCCTTTTCGGCATGGACCTGCTCACCCGGGCCCTCAAGGTGGTCGCCGGCGACCGCATGAAGGACATCCTCGCCCGGCTCACGTCCAACCGCTTCGCGGGCGCCATGACCGGGGCGGTCGTCACCGCGATCGTCAACTCGTCGTCGGTCACGACCGTCATCATGGTGGGTTTCGTCTCGGCGGGCTTGCTCTCGATGGCCCAGTGCGTCGGCGTGATCATGGGCGCCAACATCGGCAGCACGATGACGGCGCAGATCCTGGCCTTCAATGTGAGCGTCATCGCGTTGCCGATGATCTCCATCGGCTTCCTCGGCTGGTTTCTGCCGAAGGGCCCCAAGATCAAACAGTACGGCGCGTCGCTCCTCGGCCTCGGCCTCGTCTTCTACGGCATGAGCGTCATGAGCGACGCGATGAGGCCGCTCCGGACCTATGAGCCGTTCATCGAGTTGATGGTCACCATGGACGTGCGGATCCTGGCGATCCTGGTCGGGGCCGCCTTCACCGCCATCATTCAGTCG
>JAFDCW010000113.1 GCA_019312705.1 Deltaproteobacteria bacterium | reverse complement strand
CCGTCTGCATGGGGGCTTCGGGGCTGAATTCCCCTGTTGATCCCAAGCTCGGCGAGGCATCATGGGCCCCCCGTGCCTGACCGGTCCGACACCACGATGGAGGTGGATCTGGAGGAGATCGACGACGCCTCTCCGGCGCCGCCCGCTACACCTTCGAAATTCCAACCTCCGCCGCCGAATCGCGAAGGGCGTGCTCGCTCTGGAGCGCCTCCCGTACCGCCGAGTTCCGACCGAAGCGGTCCCGGAGAGGCCACCATGAACGGGCTCCTCGCCGAGCTCGAGGACGAGGCGGTGCCCACGTCCGAGGCAACTCCGCCGCCGCCGCCGCCACCGGCCGCCCGGCCCAAGAACCGGAAGCCGCCTCCAGCCGCGCGTCCACCGAGCCACCCCGGAGTCGAGGGTCGCGCACCGATGACCTCGCAGCCCCCTCCCCCCCCGTCGGCAGCGATGAGCCGGCCCAAGAAGAAGTCGGGCACCCTACCGCCCCCGGGAATGACCGACACCGCGCCGGGCGTCGAGGCCCCGCCCCGGGCGTCGGCCCCCGTGGCCATGGCTCCCGCCCCGGAAGCGGACGGCTTTGCCGCAGACGCCCGGGCACTGATCAAGGCGTGTGAAGACGAGCTCGGTAAAGCTCCGGCCCCACTCCGGGCGGCACGTCTGCATTTCGAGATCGCGCGCCTCCACGAGCATCCCCTCCTCGACCTGCGCCGGGCGGCCGCCCACTACCAAGAGGCCCTCGGTCTGTCGCCCGAGCACGTACCCACAATTCGCGGAGCTCGACGCGTACTCATTGCCCGCAAGGGCTTCCAGGTGGCCGCCCCGCTCTTCGACGCCGAGGCCCGTCTCACGTCGGATCCCCAGCAAAAGGCGGCGCTGCTCTTCCAGAAGGGACGCCTGCTCGAAGACGTGATGGGCTCACGGGAAGAAGCGAAGGCCGCCTACCATACCGCCCTCGAGCTCGACCGCGGTGACTCCGCGCTGCTCAAAGCAGTCGAGCAGACAGAACTCGCGGCCGAGGCCTGGGGCGCCCTCGAGCGGACCTACAAACGACAAGCGAACGCCGTCAGCCAGGACCCACGACATCGCGCGGTCCTCGTCGTGCAACGCGCTCGCCTCCTCGAACGACGCCGGGGAGAAATCGACGCGGCCATCGAGCTCTACGAGACCGCGTTGCGCCTCGACCCCAAGGCCCCCGGTGCCCTCGCGGCCCTCAAACGGTTGCACCACTCGCTGCGCCGCTGGCGTGATCTAATCCGCGTCCTCGAGCTCGAGACCCAGCACACCGCCGATGCATCGATTCGGGTGATGGCGCTCTATCAGATCGGGCGGCTGCATTCGGCACGCCTCGGCAACCGCCGCGAAGCGCTGAGCGCCCTCGAGCGGGCCATTAAAGAAGCGCCGACCGAGCCCCTCGTACTGACCGAACTCGCGCGTCTCTACGAAGTAGACGAGCAGTGGGAGTCGCTGGTGAGCGTGCTCGAGCGGCTCACCGACGCCACCGAGGCGACCGAGGAACGCCTCGGATTCCTCGCGCGCATCGGCGAACTCCACGAAGTACGCCTCGGTGACGACGAGCGTGCCCAGCACTTCTACGAAGCGGCCTTGAAGATCGACCCGGTCTACGTCCCCGCGCTCCAGGCCCTCGCCAAGCTCTACCGCAAGCGCGGCCAATGGGAGGCTCTCGTGGCGATGCACCTCGCCGAAGCGGATGCCGCCGACGACGCCCCGCGCCGGGCGGCGGCCTATGCGCGATGCGGAGAGGTCCTCGAACTAAGCCTGGAACGCCCCGAAGACGCATCCGAGGCACACAAACGGGCCCTCGGACAAGTGCCCGGGTATCCAACGTCATTCAAGGCGCTGACGCGACTGCTCTCCGACTCGAACCGATGGCGCGAGCTCGTCGAGCTGCACGAGCGTGAGGCCGACCAGGCGACGAGCGTGGAACACACCATCACCCCCCTGATGAAGATCGGCGCAATCTACGAAGACAGGCTCGGGGAGCATGTGCAAGCCGCTCACGCCTATCGGCGCGTGCTCGATCAGAATGCGGATCACATCACGGCAATCCATGCCCTCCAGCGCTCGACCGAGCGGGCGGGCCGGTACGCCGAGTTGGTCGAGGCCCTCGAGCTCGAATGCGAAAAGACCCACGACCAACAAGAAATCGTCGCCCTCCTTCACCGAGCCGGAGAGGTCCTCGACGAGCACCTCGGCGACCGCGACGGCGCCCTCGCCCGCTTCCGCAGGGTCCTCGGCATCGACCCACGCTACTCCCCCGCCCTGGTGAGCCTCGGCCGCATCTACTTTCGGGCCGGCCGCTGGGAAGACCTCCTCGAGATGTACAACCGTGAACTCGAGCTGACGCCCCGAGGCCCAGCCGCCGTCCGCCTCCTGCACAAGATGGGCGAGCTTTCCGAAGAGCGCGTCGGTCGAGACGACGACGCCGTCGCCTACTACCGCCGAGCCCTCGAGATCGACCCACACCACGCTCCGACCCTCCGCAGCCTGAGCGAAAAGCTCCGGGAGCGCGGCGACTGGCAGGACCTCGTCCGAGTGCTCGAAATGGAGCTCTCGGGCACGACGAAGGCGCTCGCCAAGGCGCGCGTCGGATACCGGGTGGGAGAGATCTACGAGGAGCGCCTCGGCGAGGTCGACCGCGCGGTGCATGCGTACGAGCACGCCATCGCAGCGGTCCCGGACTACCGGCCGGCGATCGACGCCCTCGCGCGGCTCCGGGCCGAGCGCAAGGCATGGAAGAAGCTCGTCCACGACCTCGAGCGCGAGGCCACGGGAGCGTCCGACCAAGCGATCGCGATGTCCGCGCTGCTTCGTCAGGGCGAGGTGTGGGGCGAAGAGCTCGGGGAACCGCGACGTGCCATCGGCTGCTACGAAAAGATCCTCGAGCACGATCCCGAAGACCTCGGCGCCCTGATGGCCCTCGAGCCGCTCTACCGACGAACGGGTGCGTGGGACGCCCTCGCCGGCACGTACGACGCCCTCGCCCGGTGCCTCCAGGACCCGGGGGCCCGCATCGCGGCGCTCCGCGAGCTTGCCCGTCTGCAAGAGCATCGAGCGCAGACAACCAGCGGCGACCCGCGGCACACCTACGCGGCCATCCTGGAGGCGGCGCCGGACGACACCATCGCTCTCACGGCCCTCGAGACGATAGCCCTCGAGCGCGGTGACCGCGAGCTGCTCGCCCAGGTCGATCGGCGCCTCGCAGAGAGCCGCGACAAGGCCATCCGCAGCGTCTATTTGACGCGCCTCGCCGAGTCCCTCGAGACCGCGGGCCGCCCCGAAGCCATCGACGCGTACCGCGCCGCCCTCGTCGCCGACCCAGAAAACCTCGGTGCTACCCGGGGCCTGTCCCGCATCGCCGAGCGGACTGGCGACCCGGTAGCCCTTGCCGAGGCGGCGCGCCGCGAGGCCAACGTCGCGACCGACGGCGAGGTCGCCGCGGAGCTCCTGGTCAAGAGCGCGCGGGTTCGTACCCAACGCCTGGACGACGTCACGGGCGCCACCAAAGACCTCCAACGCGCCCTCGAACTCTCGCCCGACTCGGTCGACGCTGCCGTTCACCTCTCCGAAATCCTCGTCCGTCAGAAGGCGCCCGGCAAGTTGGCGGACTTGCTCTCGCGAGCTGCGGGGTCTGCGAGCCAACCAGCGCGGATCGCCGCGCTCTGGAATCGCGTCGCCGTGATTCAAGCCGACGACCTCGACAACCTCCCTGGGGCCATCAGCTCGCTGAACCGCGTCCTCCGAGCGGCCCCCAATCACATCCCTACCCTCCGGAGCCTCGCCCGTCTCTACAGCCGCGACGGGCAGTGGACCGAAGCGGTCAACCTGCTGAGCCGCGTGGTCCAGCTCGCGCCGGATCGTGACGTCTTGCGAGACGCCCACCTGGCCCTCGCCGAGCTCTGGGACACGCGCCTCGGAGAATCCTCGCGCGCCCTGGTGAGCCTGCAGGCGGTGCTCGCCCTCGATGCCGAAAACCGCGACGCCCTCAAACGCCTGAGCGCACTCCAGGAAAGAGAAGACAGGATCGATCAGGCGTCGGAGACCGCCCGCCGCCTGGTGAAGGCGAGCGCGTCGGACGCTGACCGCGCCGAGGCACTCTTGCACTTGGCCAGCATCGAGGGCCGTCGTGGAGATCAGAGGGCCGAGCTCGATGCGCTGCTCTCGGCCGTCGCCCTCGAAGGGCCCGCGTCTGAGAGTTCGATCATGCTCAAGGCCCTGATCGAATCGGCGACCGAATGGCAGGCCTACGACCGGGCGATGCAGCGGTACCTCGACAAGGCCACCGAACGCGGCGACGACCCGGGGCCGGTCTATCTCGAACTCGCCCGCGTCCGCCAGGATCAGCTTCAGAAGCCCCAGAGCGCCGTCGACGTGCTGCTCAAGGGCATCGACGCGACCCGCGACCCGACACCGCTGCGCACCGAGCTCGCGATGCGCTTGCGAATCGCCGGTCGCCACGCCGAGGCGATAGGAGAGCTGCGAACGCTTCTCTACTCCGACCTCCTGAGGCCGGAAGCGTGGCGCGACCTCGCCCGAAATTTCGACGCCCTCGGCCGGCCCGCGGAGAGTCGCCTATCGCTCATGCCGCTGGTGCTCCTCGACGCGGCGAGCGACGCCGAGCGCAGTCATCTCGCGAGCCACCCCCCGAAGCCGGGCACCGCCCGCGCCGGTTCGTTGTCCAGGGAGGCCCTGATCGCCCTCTTGCCCAAAGGCAGGGCCGCGGAGGCCGCGGTCGAACTGCTCGCGACCCTCGCCCCAGGCTTGGCCAAGCTCTATCCCCAGGACCTCGAAGCCTTTGGCTTGGTCAGCCGTGACCGAATCTCGAGCCGTCAGGGACACCCCATTCGAACACTGGCGGAGCGCATCGCGGCGGTCGTCGGTGTGGAAGATTTCGAGGTCTACGTGCACCGAGTGCGGGGCAGAGGCCTGGCCATCCAGCTCACCACCCCCCCGTCCCTTCTCGTCCCGGCACAAGTCGCGGAGATGCCGGTGACGCAGCAGGTATTCCTCCTGGCCCGCCCCCTGATCGCCATCTCCCTAGGGCTGCACCCCGTCGAGAAGCTGACCCCCCGGGAGGTCGAGGTACTGCTCGCGTCCGCCTGCCGAAGTGTTGCACCGGGCTTTGGTGCGGGCTTGACCAGCGAGGACTTCCTGGCGGACCAGGCCAAGCGTATCAACAAGGCGCTGCCGCGCCGGTCGCGCAAAGCCGTCGAGGGCATCGCGGCCCGGTATGTCGAGGCACCACGTCTCGACTTCCCGCGATGGAGTGACGCCGTCGGGCGTGTCTGCCTCGCGGTGGCCGCCCTCCTCGCCGATGACCTCGAGAGCTGCGTCAATGTGATGAAGAACAGCGAGCGCGAGCTGGCCGACCTCACGGGTCCGTCGCTCATTCGCTCTTCGAGCACCGTCCGTGACCTCCTGCGCTTCTGGGTGAGCGACGCCGGGGTGAGCCTGCGTGCCCAGATTGGAATGCTCGAAGGATGAGAATCCTCGTCGTCGACGACAGCGTGACCGTGCGCAAGGTCATTCGGCGAACCCTCGAACAGGCTGGCTACGAAGTGGCCGATGCCGAAGATGGCCAAGACGCCTTCGAGCAGGTGCAGCGTTCGGTGCCGGACCTCGCGCTGGTCGACGACGTCATGCCGCACATGGGCGGCGTCGAATTCGTCGAGGCCATGCGGGGCGTCTCCAATACGCGGCATGTGCCGGTCGTGATGATGAGCGCCCGCGGCGAACGGGTCGGCGAAGAGCTCATCCGGCAGACAGGCGCCCTCGATAGTATCGCCAAGCCCTTCGGCCCGGAGGCGCTCTTGGCGGTGACCGCGCACGCGATCGACAAAGGCGCACGCTCCGGCAACCAGGAGGACGAGCGCGATACCCTCGAGGTCGCGCCGGGGCGCTTCCTCGCCGCCGCCGGCAGCTCCGAAGAGCCGACCACCCTCGCCATCGAAGCCGAGCGAGAGGCGAGCGCGCGGACGATCGCCGGCAAGCTGACCCTCGCCCTCGGCGACGTGATTCGCAGGGTCACCGGCTCGACGGTCGACGACTCGGACATCGCCGCGCAGGTAGCGGCAGCCCTCGCGCCGGAGCGCCTCTTCCGCCTCGCCGAAGAGGTCGCGGCCCAGCTCCCCGGAGAGCACGGCGAGACGTCGTTCCGCGGCCGGGTGGACCACATCAACCTCGGAGAGGTGTTGCAAATGATGCAGCACCAGCGCCAGACCGGGGTCCTCACCATCCGCCGGGACCAGAGTGTCGTCATCATCTGCCTGCGCGAGGGCCTCCTCGACCTGGCGATGGGTCGAGGCGGCGGCGGCGAGTTTCTCCTCGGCCGATACGTATTGAGAGAACAACTGGTCGAACCGAAAGAGCTCGAGCGCCTGCTCCAACGCCGCGGGGGCCAACGGCACCTGCTCGGCGCCCAGTTGGTGAAGCTCGGCTATCTGACCAAGGAGGACCTCCGAGGCGTGCTCATCCACCAATCATCGGAGCTCATCTACGAGGCCATGCGTTGGCCCGACGGGGCCTTCGGCTTCGAACGCCTCGCCACCCGGCCCGAAGCGACCGCCGCCCACCTCGGGCTCCCGGTCGCGACCATCTTGATGGAAGGCCTCCGACGAGTCGACGAGTGGCACCTCATCCAGGAGCAGTTGCACAGCTTCGACCTCGTGCCGGTCGTGCGCCGCGACGTGCTCGCCACGGTATCGACCGACGACCTGCACAGCGAGGAGCGCGCGGTGCTCGCCGCGATCGACGGCGAACGCAGCGTCCGAGACATCGTCGAGACCACCAGCCTCAGCTCCTTCGACGTCGGCAAGGTCCTCTTCCAGCTAGTAACCAGCGGGATCGTCCACGAAAGACACTAGCGGTACAGGCCGTTGATGATGGAGCGGTGGGCTCTTTCGACGGCGCTGCGACGTACTTTGAGGGTCGGGGTGATTTCGCCGGATGCTTGGGAGAGCTTCGTGGGGAGCACTGCCCAGCGTTTGATCGTCTCGTAGCCAGCGAGCTCGCTGTTGAGGGCGTCGACGAGGCCGGCCACGAGTTCGTGCACCTTCGGGTGCTCGACGAGGGTGCGGAAGTCGCCGCTGACGCCTTTGTCCCGGGCCCAGGTCCGCGTGGGCTCCTCGTCGAGGTCGATGAGCGCGACTGCGTAGGGTCGGCGGTCGGCGACGACGATGGCGTGGGCCACAAAAGGGCTCTCTTCGAGGACCGCTTCGAGCTTTCGAGGCGCGATGGTCTTGCCACCGGCGGTGATGAGCAGGTCCTTCTTGCGCCCGGTGATCGTGAGGAAGCCTTCGGAATCGAGGCGTCCGAGGTCTCCCGTATGCAACCAGCCCTCGTCGTCGATCATCCTCGCCGTGCCCGTCTCATCGCCGTAGTAGCCGCGCATCACATTGGGGCCGCGAATGAGAATCTCCTCGTCGTCCCCGATGGCCACCGAGACCCCCGGCAACGCGCGGCCGACGGTGCCGAGGCGATGGTTTCCGAGTAGGTTGGCCGTGGCTGCCCCGGCGGTCTCCGTCAGACCATAGCCGGTCAGGAGAGGCAGCCCCGCAGCGAAGAAGAACTCCGCCGTTTCGACGCCGAGGGGCGCCGCGCCGCTCACCAGAAAGCGGATGCGCCCCCCGAGGCGCTCGCGAATGCCCTCGAAGACCAGGCGGTCGGCGTAGCGACGCTTGACCCCCGCAACTACGCCCTTCGCCTTGTCCCGGCGTGCGGCGAAGGCCCAATCGAACACCCGCCTCCTGATGTCCCCGCCCTCTTCGACGTGGTCCCGGACGACCTCGTGGAGCTTTTCGTAGAGCCTCGGGACCGCGACGATGAAGGTCGGCTTGATGCGGCCGAAGTCCACGCCGACGGTCCCGATGCTGTGGGAGAAGGCCGTGGTGAAGCCAACCCGCATCTGCAGGAAGAGGGTCATCCTGGCGAAGATGTGGGCGAGGGGGAGGAAGAGCAGCTGGAGGTCGTCGGGGCCGACCGGAAAAACCTGCCGGATGGCGTTCATCTCGAAGGTGAAGGCGCCGTGGGTGAGCTCGACGCCCTTGGGCTCGCCGCTCGTCCCCGAGGTGTAGACGATGGTCGCGAGGTCATCGGGGCGAGCCGCCGCGCGCCGCGTTTCGAGTTCGTCGTTCCGAGCCGCCGCGTCGACCTGGGAGCGGGCCACGAAGTCGTCCCAGCCGGTGATGCCCGCCTCTGGGTCGCCATCCGCCTCGAATACGACGATCTCAGAGAGGCCGTGGGGGCGCCCGCAGTCGAGCACGCGACGGGCCATCTCGAGGGTCTCGACGAGGGCCACCGTCGCCCCGGAGTCGCGGAGGATCGCACAGACCTCCCGGGGCGGCAGGGTCGGATAGATGGGCGTGGTGACGGCCCCGGCCTTCATGATGCCGACATCGACGATCGCCCACCGGGGCCGGGTCCGCGCCACGATGGCCACCCGGGCGCCCCGGTCGACGCCGAGGCCGACGAGGCCGCGCGCGACCTGGTCGCTCTTGTCGCTCCACCCCTCCCAGCTGATGGAACGAAAAACTCCCCCAGCCTCGTAGCGCAGTGCCGTCCGGTAGCGGCTCTTCTTGACCTGCTCGCGGAAGAGGTCGAGGAGCGTCTCGGGGTCGGTAATCAGAAGCCCGCTTGGAGACCGATGTTGAGGTCGAGGTTGAAGAGCGATACCGGGAAGAGGATCTGGGCGTCCACCTCCACGAAGATACCGATGTGCTTATTGATGTTGGCGACGTAGGCCGCGCCGAAGTCGATGCCGTTGAGGCCAGAACGAATGAAGGGCTCGGGCGCCCCATTCTGGGGTGGCTGCGGCTGAATCTGGCCCACCGTCGTGCCGACGTGCAGGCGAATGTCGAGGAGGGGGTTGTCGAGGCCAGCGGTCACCCGAACGAGGGCGCGACCGCCGATGAGCAGGTTCGCGAGCGTGCCCTGGCCGCCGGCAAAGGCGATGCGCGCCGTCGCCTCGAGGCCGAGCCAGTCGAGGATCCACGCCCCGAGCCCGAAACGGATG
>JAFDCW010000112.1 GCA_019312705.1 Deltaproteobacteria bacterium | reverse complement strand
CGGAGATTCGTAAAGAGGACCCGGTCATCCCCATCATCATGCTCACCGCCCGGAGCCAAGAGGCGGACAAGATCCGGGGGCTCGAGTCCGGCGCCGATGACTACGTGACCAAGCCCTTCTCCGTAGGTGAGCTCGTGGCGCGCATCCGAGCGATTTTCCGCCGCGCCGAACGGGTCAGCGCGGATTCTGGCAGGGTCACTTTTCACATCGGCGAGAACGTCGTGGACCCGACAGCCCAAACCCTGACCCAGGGGAGAAAGTCGACTCCCCTCTCATTCTACGAGACAGAGCTCCTCCGGATCCTCCACGAGCGAGCCGGAGAGCCGATCAGCCGGGACGAGATCCTCGACAAGATTTGGGGTCTATCGGCCAGCCCGAGCAACCGAACCGTTGACAATTTCGTCGTGAAGCTGCGCAAGAAGATAGAACCCAGCCCCGACCGGCCGCGGCACATCCTCACGGTCTACGGTGTCGGTTACAAGCTCGTGCTCTGAGGGCCAGGCGGTTACCATGGAGCCAATGCGTCGCTTTCTCTTCCCCTTCCTCGTAGGAGCCGCCCTCGGCGCCCTCGCCTATGGCTGCGCCGCCGAGACCCCCGGCGGCTCGGCCATCGCGCTCCGCGATCCCGCAGCCCTCCTCGACGACATCGAAGGTCCCCTGCGCCTGCTGGTCTTCCCAGCGGAGGACTACGCCTGCGATACGGCGACGGGCTTCACGACGCCCAATCCGCCGGAAGAACGCGGCGCCGCAATGCCCGACGCCATCGTCGACCTGAGCTTCGCAACGACCGAGAGCGCCACGGTCGGCGTTCCTGCCGGGGAGTGGGTCATCCTGGTCCGCGGCTGGGGCACCGACGCGGTCAGTGGACGCACGGACTTCATGATCGCGACCGGGTGCATCACGGAGACCATCGCCGTCTTGGAGACCCTCGAGCGAGCCATCGAGCTCAAGCCTAACTTCGGCGAAGGCGTCTGTGGCGACTCCCTGCTCAGCCCCGACGAACAATGCGAAGACGGCAATACGACGTCCGGGGACGGGTGCGACGCCGACTGCCGGACCGAGCCCTTCCTCGTATCGAGGGCGCCGGCGATGGAGGCGGGCCCCGAAATCCTGCCGGCCGCGGCGTGGACCGAGGGTGCGCGGCTCAGCGTGGCCTACGATTCGGCTCTGCGCGCGCGCGACATCCGCTCCATGTTCTTCACGGAGAGCGGCGCCATCATCGAGTCGCCGACAGCTCTGTCGGTCGACGCCCCGGTCGAAAACGCCGCGGGCACCCAGACACTTCCGTCCGCCAGCGCCGGCGGCGGGCGCTATGGCTACGCCTACGTGTCCGCCGGCACGGGGCCCCCGGACATCCGCGTTCGTTTCCTAGACCGTGACCGCAACCCCCTCGGGGCCGCAGTGGTGCCGCACGTCGACACGGACGGCACCCAGTCCGAACCCAGCATCGCCCTCATGCCCGACGGGACCGCGCTGGTGGTCTTCGTGAGCGACAACGCAGCGGTCACGACTGGGCTCTCGGCGAGGCTCTTCGCGGCGGCATCAACCACGCCCGAAGGCCCCGACGCCTTCGACGTCGGCACGGGCCAAACGGGCGCGAGCGTGCCATCCGTCGCGGCATCCACGACGGGCTTCGTCGTCACCTTCACCACCGGCGGAGAGGTCTACTACCAGCGCTTCGGCGCCGACGGCGCACCCGTCGACGCGATGGCCGTCGCCGTCCCAGGGGGGTCCGGGACCCGCGGGGCCCCGGCGGCGGCGTCCCTCTCCGACGGGCGGACCGCCATCGCTTTCACCGAGGACTCCACCATCAAAGTCCAGGTCTTCGATGCGGCCTTCGCCGCCGTCGGGACCCCGGTGACCGTTGGGCCGGGCACCGCACCGACGGCCGCAGCGAGCCGAGAGCGCTTCGCCATCGCCTACGTGAACGGGTCCGAGGTCATGGCCCGCCTCGTGGCCCCCGACGGCACCTTCGCCCTCAACCGCAACAAGCCGCCATCGATCGACGCTTTCCCGGTCGCGAGCGGCGCCGTCACCGTCCCCGCCGTCGCCGCCGGAGGCACCGCTGCCGCCCCCCTCTTCATCGTCACCTGGCAAGACGGCGCCGCAGACCCAGCCGGTGACATCAACGGCCGTTTGTTCCCGTTACCCTAGGACTCGAGGTGCTGCTCCTGCATCACCCGACGAGGGCCGGGCGGTTTTCCGTCTCGATGTCGATCGCAACAGACCCGGGCCGGTTCACACTTTGAGATGCGTTGGGCTCGCATCGCCGTGGACGGATAGCAAACGAGTGAAAGCCACGTCACCCCGGCCGCAGGAAATGCGCTTTCTAGTATCCCTCGCAACGCATCGGGGGTTTCCGCACAGGTCGCAACGCGCTACTTGATGGAGTCGTGGCCGAATCATCCATCTCTGCGCTGGAAGCACGCTTGGCATCGGCGAGCACCTTGCCCGCTGACCACGTGGAGCGAATCGACGCGCTCACCCAGCTAGCTTGGGAGCTACGCGGGCCAGACGGTCCCCGCGCCCACGCGCTCGCGACAGAAGCCCGGGAGCTGGCGCTCAGGCACCGCTACGCATTGGGGCAGGCGCGCGCGGCGCGAACCATGGCGATGACCATCGGCAGCGGCGAAGGGCTGAGCGCCATCTTGCCCCTGGCCGAAGAGGCAAAGCGGCTCTTCGACGAGGCGAACGACGGTCCCGGCAGAGCGGGGTCGCGTGACTTCTTGGCATCGTTGCACGAGTTCGTCGGAGATCTGGCTGGCGGAATGGAGTTCGCTTTGGACGCCTTGAGCATCGCGCGCGAGCTCGGGGACCCCATCCGCCAGGGCTATGCTTTGAGCAGCGTCGGTGGGATCTTGGCGGCCTCTGGCGAGGTCGACGCGGCGGTCGATCACCTGAAGAAGGCGCTGCAGCTCTTCGAAAACGCGCAGGATTCCCAAGGCGTCAGAACCATCTGCTCTCGGCTCTCCAAGATCTTCCAGAATGCGGGCCGGAGCGAAGAAGCGCTGACCTACGCCGAGATACTCCGTGACGCGGCAGCCCCAGAGGACGAAGCCTCGCACTCGGCCGCATTGGCCGTGATGGCGGACGTCGAGAACGAGCGAGGCCACCACGCAGAGGCCGAACGACTCTATCGTGCTGCCCTCGCCGTATTCACGACGCAAACCGGTAGGAACGTCATGGGCGCCGAAACCCAGCTTGCCCTGGGCCGACTGCTCCTCGAGCAGGGGAAACTCGGCGACGCGGAGGTCGAGCTCAACGACGCTATCGGCCGGATCGCAGGCGACCCTGTCTTGATCGTGTCTCAGGCATCCGCCCATGACGCCCTCGCCGAGGTGTATGAACGCCAGGGGGAGCTCTCGACGGCGATCGAACATCTCCGGAAGACCCTGGCCCTCCGGGAGCAGATTTCCCGACGGGACGCCCGCAACAAGCTGTCCCAGGTCGAAGTGCGCGCCGCCATGGAGGCGGCCAAGAAGGACGCGGAGATCCACAAGTTGCGATTCATGGAGCTCCATGGCGAGCGCTCACGCCACAGTGGACCCATGGGCGAAGAGCCGCACTTCGGCAGCTACCAACTCATCGAGCGCCTCTCCGGCGGCGGCATGGGCGAAGTGTGGCGTGCTCGACACCGGATGCTGAAGCGCGAGTCTGCCATCAAGGTGATTCGCAGGGACGTGCTCGCGAGTGGTGATTCGGGTGATGCGCTCCTCCGGCGCTTCGAGCGTGAGGCGCGAGCTACATCGGCCCTAAAATCGCCGCACACCATCGAGATTCACGACTTCGGCATTACCGAGGACGGGACATTCTACTACGTCATGGAGCTCCTCGACGCGCTGAACCTCCACGATTTGGTGAAGCGGTTCGGGCCGCTGCCTGCTTCCCGAGTGATCTACATCCTATTGCAGGCGTGCGAGTCCCTCGCGGAAGCGCACCGAGCCCAGCTCATCCACCGCGACATCAAGCCAGCCAACATCTTGTTGTGCCGGTACGGCCTGAAGCGCGATTTCGTCAAGGTCCTCGACTTCGGGCTGGTGAAGAACACGTCGCGGGTCGGAGAAGGCACGGTGGGCCTGACGGGCGCAGCCGTGGTCGGCACACCGGCATTCATGCCTCCGGAAGTCGCCGATCCCGAGGACATGCTCGACGCGCGTTCCGACATCTACGCTCTCGGATGCGTCGGCTACTGGCTGCTCTCCGGGCAGCTCGTCTTCGACGCCGCCGCGCCGCTCCAAATGGTCCTGGCCCACGTCCAGACCCCTCCGCGGCCCCCTTCGGATCGCACCGAAATGCCGATCCCCGGGGAGCTAGAGCGAGTCATCATGACGTGCCTGAGCAAGGCCCCGGACGACCGACCCCAGAGCGCCGAGGCGCTCTCTCTCCTGCTCGCCGAGTGCTCGACGGACGACCCCTGGAGCGAGGCGAGGGGCGCCGAGTGGTGGAACCTGCATTCACCCTCCACCCTCGCGAGTTCGCCCGAGTCCACCCCGCCGGCCGGCGAAGAACTCCTCTCCTCGCCGAAGAGCGCGGCACATCGGGTGAAGGGCGGTGGCCGCAAGTGGTTCGAGTTTTGGAAATAGCCGCTTCACAGCCTGGGCCTGGGTGTGCTGATCGCATCGCAGCAGAGGGCGACCCTTCATAGAACGGGTGAGCCCACGACGCCCGAGCATTGCGCCGGCGGCCGCCACCGTGGGCGACTGGAATCGCGGCTCGGCTGCTCAGCCTCGCGGTTGCAAGGCCGGCGTACCCCGGGATGGGACCCTCCCGGGCGGACGGCCATCGCGGCTCGATTTTCGCCAAAGTCGAGCCTTGGGCGAAAAGCCCTGCTAGACCTCCGGTGTGGGCGGCGGTCAGTTCTATCTCTACATGTACGGGTTCCTGTGCATCGGCGTGAGTTTCATAGTCACGATCGGTGCAGGCCTGGTCATGTGGGGCCGGCGCCGCGAGCGCCAAGAACGCAAAGCGCGGCTGGAGCGGCGCGGGAAGCAGCACGCTTCGTGAAGCGGGTGCACGCCGTCGGCGCATTTGTCGTCTGTGCGTGCGCGGCGACGGCGGCCGCTCAGTTCGAGGACGCGAACCATCTCACCGCCCCAGCGCCCGAGACCGCACATCTGCTCGAATTGGCTGCCGGCCTCGAACGACCACCGGCGGGGGAGACCGCGCGGCGAGTCGTGGCCGCCGCACCGACACCGACCGCGGAGCCCCCTTTGTCCCGCCGTCTCGAGACGGATACGGCCCCGGCCGACTGGCGCCTCTCGGCAGCGACGCGCACCTCGCCGGCAACCCTGACCCTCGACGTCGGCGGGCCCCTTGGGCCGCTCCTCCGGACAACCTTGGCCTCCGACCTGGCCTACGTGCGCGCTGTCCAGGTCGGCGACGACGCGGACTTCACGGTCCAGGGAGAGACCGTGAGCTCGCGGACCGGAGTCCGGGCACATCTGCGCATCGGCCCCCAAGACGGGACCCGAGGACACGAACGCGACTACCAGGGTCCCGAGGAGGGCCTGCTCGCGTTTGCACACTCCTTCGCCGACGACGCGGTGGAGGCCCTGACCGGCCGGCGCTCCGGCTTTGCTGGGCGCCTCGCCTTCAGTCGACGCGTCGCTCGTGGTCGAAAGGACATTTTCGTCGCCGCGGCGGACGGGCGAAACCTCGAGCGCATGTCCAGCGGCCACGGCATCGCCACCCTGCCCGCCTTCGGCCCGGGGGGCGTCTTCTACTCCGTGGCCACCCCCGCCGGCGTCTTCATCACCCGGTCGGGCCTCGACGACCGCCCCCTCATCGGTGGCCGACGAACGAATATGGGCGCCCGCTACTGCAACGGGCGTCTCTACTTCGCGTCATCTCGGGACGGCAATATGGACATTTACAGCGTGCTCCCAGACGGCACGGACGAACGCCGGCTCACCGACGACGAGGGTATCGACGTGAGCCCGACCTGCGCCCCGGGGGGCAACATCGCCTTCGTATCGAGCCGCCGAGGCCGCCCGCAGGTGTTCCTCCGGAGTGCGGGGGATGGCCCGGCCGCGAACATCGAGCAGTTGACCGACGGTCCCGGTGAGAGCCAGACCCCGGCCCTCTGCGGCCGCTTCCTCGCATACACCGAGGTCGAAGACGGCATGCGGGTGGTGCTCCTAAACCGGGAGACCGGCGTCCGCCGCCAGGTCAGCCCGCGGACCGCCGGGGATCACCAAGACCCGGCTTTTTCCCCGGGGTGCCGCATGCTCGCGTGGGTCGGCCCGGAGGGGCTCCTGGTAGCCCGCCGCGACGGCCACCTCCGGCGAGTCATCGTCGAAAGCGCGCCCGGCGCCCTCGGCACCGTCCGCTGGGAACGCTAGTTCGTCTAACCAATACTTGGGGGGCAGAGGTGGGTGCCTTCGATGTTGAAGAGCCTCGGCGTGATGACCTCGATCATGCTGCTGCGCTCCGAATGCATCTGAACTTCGACCTCGAGCCAGCGCCCCGGCGTCACTCCGGCGGTCTCGAGGGCCGTGCGAATACTCGCCGGCGAGGTCGCGGACGGGACCTCGGCCACCAGGACCCAGTCGAGGGCCGCCAGTTCGGCACGGTTGGCGGCCGTGCGCACGCGCCAGATGAGCCGCGTTCCGGGGGGCACGTCGGCTACCCAGCGAAGGTCCTCCCACTCGGTCCCGGTCGTCATCGCGTCTTCGGCGCAGCCCTCAAACGTGCGCCGATAGTACCCCCGCGGGTTGGTCGCGAGACGCAGCTGCTGCCCCGTCATGTCCGAATACGTGTACGGCCCGACGATGCGGTTGGCGACGCCGGTCTCGACGGTGGCGGCATCGATGGTCGGCCCTGGGGTCACCACGACGGCGGAGTTGTGGCTGTGATTGATCGTCCAGACCTTGCCGTCGAAGTCGATCGCCATGCCTTTGGAGCTGAAGCCCCCGGTCCCGGCCACGAACTGACTCACCGAAGGGTCGCTTCCCAGGATGCGACGGATGCCGCTTTCCCAGCATGCGGCCCAAACCCATCCGTCGGCGTCGGCGGCGATGCCGTGGCAGTTCTGACCGACGTTGGCGCTCGCCCAGCGGCTCGCTCCGGCGGCTGCGTAGTGGTCGTAGCGAACGACGTTGACCGACCCGTGGTTGGCCGTCCAGACCCGCTGCTCGAGGTCGACGGTGATGCCGTATGGTTCTTCTCCGCCAGGCATGGGGATGCGCTGCTTCACGCAGGTATCACCGGTCGCATCGCAGTAGGGTGCCGAGCACGACGCAGTATCGAGGCACCGGGTCGTATCGATGCGTCCGAGAGACGCTTGCCCGCGCCCGCTGACCCAGAGCTGCCCGTTCCCGTCGAGAGCAAAGCCATAGTTGTTCGTCGGCGACGCAGTCCGCACCACGATGGACCCGTCGTCCCCGTCGAGCTTCCAAGCGATGCCCTCCCAGCCGCCGATCCAGACGAAGGACTCGAAGGTGAAGTCGACACCCTCGACGTCCTGAGCGGCGACCGCGCGAATGATGCCTCCATCAGTAAGGGACGTATTCCAGAGCATGCAGTCGTCCATGCCCCAGGCGAGCACGTCGTCGGGGCCGGTAGAGGTCGTGACGACGCCGTCGGCGTTGGTATCCGGGCAATCGGCGCCGAGGGCGCTGATCTTCGTGACGGTCCGCCCACCGCGGTTGCCGACGTAGACATCGCCGAAGAGGTTGACGCTCGTCCGCGACGGGTCGTTGCTGGCGCCCGCGGGGCCGGTGACGTAGCGGGCGACTTCGACGTAGGTCCGCGTATCGACCTTGGAGACGGTCCCCTGGGCGGTATTGGCGATCCAGATAAAGTGCGTATCGACCTCTCGCGAGTCGAGGACGAGAGCCCCGTCCTCGTCGACTGAGACGCCTTCGGATTCGTCGACGGCGACATCGAAGCCGTCGGTGCCGGCCGGCCCGCCGGTACCCACGCCGCCGGCCTCACAGTAGGAGACGCAATCGCCGCACGGGGAGAGCACGCCGTTGTCGGCAAATCCGTCGCAGTCGTTGTCGAGACCGTCGCAGATTTCGGTGCCGGTCTGGACGGCGTTGTCTTCCTCGCAGTCGAACCCTCGGCTGCATCCCAGTCCGTACCCGTCTCCATCGGGGTCGTCGCAGGCCTCGCCGCCACCGTCGGTGACGTCGCAGAGACCGTCGACGCAGAGCCCGCGATCACAATCCGCTGAGGAGGTACACGGCACGGCGTCCGGACCTGTCCCCAGGCTATTCGAGCAATCGCAGGCCACGACAGACAGGAGGAATGGAATCAAGAGACTCCACCGGGGCACGTGGACCCCAGTCCTCGGCCCCACCTTCGTGAGATTTTGGGGCTTTTCGTGCTGATGCGATGCTTCGCCAACCATGGAGACCATCCTATCTCAAGGAGCGTGCCGGCGTGCGTGAGTGCTACGAGATGCTCTCGGCCCGCCTTGACCGGGGTGCCCCCAAGCAGTAGAAGGATTGAAATTTCCTAGGTTTTTTCGCCATCTCGGGCCCCGAGATGGCTATCGCGAAGGACTCGAGAGACGTGGCCAAGGGGAGCTCCGAGGACGGAATGGGCAGCAGCCTGCTCAGTCGTGCCCCAAAGATTGGACGACGCCTCGCGACCCTTCTCTTCTGGTTTGGTGCGCTCTACATGGCCGCCGCAGCTTTCTACTCCATCCCACAACAGCTCTTCTGGCCCGAGGCCAGCGCAGCAGCACCCGCCGCGGACTGCGCGACGGGGGTGGTGGAGCTGCGCGCGGAACTGTTGTCGCGCGCTTCTACGAACGTCGAGGCCGCCGGTACCGGTGACCTCGGCGAGCTCGAACCCTGGCTGCACAGCTGGGCCCTCCGCCACGCCTCCCTCGCTCAGCTTTGTGAAGGGGACGGGGAATACGCCCATGAGGCTCTTGGTAGAATGCGCCACCGCATCGAGGACGCGCTCAACCGCAACGTCCGCGAGCTGGCACCGCTGACGCGGGACATCGACCGGGGCCTTTCCAAGATTGCTTCGCACTGAAACCGAGAGCACGACCACGATGACTACGGAAGTCACTGAAACC
>JAFDCW010000761.1 GCA_019312705.1 Deltaproteobacteria bacterium | reverse complement strand
GTTCTCGTCCGAGCAAGCCGCGTCGGTGCATTGGCCGCCGAAACACGTCTGCCCGTCGCCGCAGCTGACCCCCTCGCAGTCCCGGGTCATCACGACGATCAGGGCGAGGGTGCGCTCGTACTCGATTCGAATATCGCGGCTGGCGACGACTCCGCCGGCTCCGAGGAGCGAAAGCCTGAGCCGCTGTTGCCCCAACTCGATTCCGGCCACCTCCGCGACGCGCACCCCGGTGAAGTAGTCTTCCCCGCGCACCGCAACATGGTCCCTCTGCAGTGCGGTATCGATGATCTCTGCCCTTACCCCCGTGAACTCGACCCCGGGGGCGTAGTCAGTCCGAAGATCGATGAAGAGCTCGGCCTCGTCCGTGCCACCGCAAGCCGAGAGCATCGTTACCAAGAGGAGTGCGCGCACACGGTAAGTGTAGTGGGGTACCGACAAAGCAGGAAGGTCGATCACCCATTCTACGAAGTACGGATCTTTGGTGCGATACGATCAGTACAGCAGGGCTGTGAAGCGGGCGGGGCATGAATTGGCACCGGGGCACCCGAGGAGCGTCGGGCCGCAGAGAGCGCGCACCGGTGCACCCCAGAGCACCGGTCGGCGCGCTGCGCTAGGCCACGTCGAAGAGGTCATCCGGCCACGTTGGCGGGGCCCGGGCCGCGGCCGGCTCGATGGGCTCCGCCGGGATCTTTCGCGACACGAACTTCTGGGGCACGGACGCGCCGGAGACGCGCCCGGCGGCCCTCTCGCGCACCCCGGCATAGGCGTCGTCGAAGCGCGTCCGCCGCTCCAGTGGTGCCAGCGCCGATGTCGACGTCGACCATGACTTCAGAATAGCGGTTCACGGCGCCTCGGCGCAGGCCGTTCCGGGTCGGCCGATGCCGCCCTCGAGTACAAAGAGGCGTGATTCCAGGCGTCCGCTGCGAACTCGATAGGTCCCCGCGAGGAGCGGCGGGGTCGTACAGCGGATCGGCACTGGCGCGCAGAGCTCGCAACTCGGGCACGACTCCAAGCAGGTTCGTGTGCGTGGCTCGACCCGGATCTCGTCGCCGATCACTGTCACCTGGCAATCGGCACGGTCTTCGAGGCAGGTGTTCGGCCCGCCGATATCGATGATGACGGGCGTGCCGGCCGAGACCTCCTGCTCGTGGCAGAGGCGCTGGGCCATCGCGTCGGTGCTCGGCCAACGGCAAGTGAGACCCTCCGGATCTTCCCGCGGGGCTGTCTGCCAGCAGATGGGCGAAGACTCGAAACGATCCGGCGGAACCTCCCTGCCGGTCGCGTCGATCACGAAAGCCGGGCGCCCATCGACGACGACGCTCCATCGCCCTTCCTCGAGGCGCGGGATGTCGCAGCTGAACCGGGCGACCGCCTCCGGATCGAAGCAGTCGCAGTCGATGGACGGGTCGGCGCAGAAGAGGGTGTCGATGCGTAGCGTTCGATCGCCGTCGATCCGCGCCTCGCACGTGATGCTTCCGCTACACCGGCAGCCTTCTGCCACGGCATCAAAACTCTGCGCCGATGCGCCGGGGTAGTCCCCGTCTATCGTAACGCCGCACAACAGCTGCGGGCCGACGGTCCCCGAAGCAAAGAAGCCCTCTGCGCACTGCATCGACGGAGGCGGATCGACGGGCCCCGCGTCGCGGATGGGAGGCGGAGTCGACGCGTCGGGGGTCGGTGTCGGTGGAGGTGGGGAAGTTGCGCCACGTTCGTGCGATGCGAAGCATCCCGTCGCGATCGAGACGCAAAACACGAAGATGGGCACACGATGGCACACGCAGGAAGGCACGAGTTGGGGGTACAGCAAGCCATGTGCCCACGCACTCGGCCCCGAGTCGGACGTCGACGCCTTCGTCGCGCAGCATCTCGAGCACCGTGGCGGAGACGTCTTCGTCTTCGCGGCCTCGGTGGGGTGCTTCAGCACCGCTGAGAGGATCGGGAAGAGACGCTTCATGACGCCTACCCGCTCGCCGGGCTCAGGGCAGAACGGTGACCTGGTGGCCGGGGACGAAGTTGAAGAACCCCGCCCCGCGGAGGCCCATGCCGACGTATTCGTCAATGAATGTTCCGGTCATTCCGTCGTAGCGCAGGACGCTGTTGTTGTTGTAACCCGACGCGTACAGGTGACCATCCGGGCCAAAAGCCAGTCCTGTGGGCTTGTTCAGTCCGCCTGCCCGGGACACGACGAAGGGGCCCATGAATTCGCCGGTCGTTCCGTCGTAGCGCAGAACCTCATGTGTGTCTTCACTGCCGACGTACAGATTGCCATCCGGTCCGAACGCGAGATCTTCGGGACCTCGCAGGCCACCACTTCCGCCGGTGACGAACGCGCCCATGGACTCGCCCGTGCTCCCGTCGTATCGGAAGACCGCGTTGCTTTCCCAGTTGCCGACATACAGGTTGCCGTCCGGCCCGAAGGTCAAGCCCGTTGGTCGATTCAGACCACCGAGGCCGGCAGTGACGAACGCATTCATGAACTCACCCGTGGTCCCGTCAAATCGCAGGACGTCATCGGCGTCGTAGTTGGCGACGTAGAGGTTGCCGTCGGGCCCGAAAGCCATTCCAAGCGCCGCCCCCAATCCGCCGGGACCGCCGGCTGCGACGAATTCGCCCATGGAGGCTCCCGTCGTTCCGTCGTAGCGGACGACGTTCCCCGAGTCCCATCCACTGAGGTAGAAGTTCCCGTCCGGCCCAATGATGGTGTCGTACGCCCTGTCCATTCCGGCGCGGGGACCGAGGTCCATCAGGAAACCTCCGGTGTGGTCGTACCACTGCATGTTGCCGGTCACCAAACTCGCGACGAGCAGGTCGTTCTGTAGAATCGTGGTCCCTCCCGAGTCCACGGAGGCCAGGATGTTGTGGGTGAATCCGACCCTCGTGTAGACGTGCGTCACCGACGAGGGGTTGCCGGGAAACACATCGATGGTGCTGTCACCCCAGTTGATGGTCCACGAGGTGACAGGCAGGCAG
>JAFDCW010000111.1 GCA_019312705.1 Deltaproteobacteria bacterium | reverse complement strand
GCCGTCGCGTAGCGCGCCTCTCGAGCCCGCGCCATCGCTCGGGCGACGACCGCTTCGACCGCGGGCGGAAGACCGCGGCAGACGGATCCGAGGGGCGGGTGTTTGGCGTGGAGGATAGCGACGATCAGGTCTGTGGGGTTGGCCGCGAGATACGGAGGCTTGCCCGCCAGGGCCTCGAAGAGGATCACCCCGAGGGCATAGGTGTCCGTGCGCCCGTCGAGGTTGCGCTCGGCCGAAAGCAGCTCCGGGGCCATGTAGCGCGGCGTGCCGAGGATCTCCCCGGTCTTGGTGATCTTCTTGGCGGCGTCATCCAAGCGCGCGATCCCGAAGTCGAGGAGCTTTACCTGGAGGGCGCCCCCGTCCTGGGTGAGGAAGATGTTGTCGGGCTTGAGGTCCCGATGGACGATGCCCTTGTCGTGGGCTGCAGCG
The DNA here is from genome assembly GCA_019312705.1 of Deltaproteobacteria bacterium. The sequence continues at coordinate 9,761 of JAFDCW010000111.1, read as the reverse complement.
AGGCCGGCGCAGGTCCCGGCGACGATCGGCACGAGCTCCCCGGGGGAGAGCCTACCGCGGCGCATGACATCCCCGAGGGTCTCCCCCTCGAGGAGCTCCATGGCGATGAAGAAGAGCCCGTCGTCGGTCCGGCCAAAAGTCTCGATGCGTACGATCGCCGGATGGGCGAGGACCCGAAGAATCTCTCCCTCGCGCCGGACGCGGTCTTCGACCTCAGCGCCTCGGGCCCCGGACACCGGCCTAATCAGTTTGAGCGCGAGAGGTGTACCGGTCGCGGCGTCGATCGCTCGGTATACGTCGGCCATGCCCCCGGACCCGAGCAGCGCTTCGACGCGAAACCGCCCGGCGATCATCGTGCCGGCGGGCACCTCTTCGATTGCGCTCGTCACTGCCCCGTGAGCGTCGTGGCGACGCGAATGCACCAAACCGTCAGCGAGGTGACGGAGAGGAGGATGGCCCACTTGTCGGCTTGCAGGCGATCGAGGGTGTCGATCACCGGCAGACCGCGAACGAAACCGACGGCGCCGACGACCATCGTCGAGAAGCTGACCAGCCACAGCATGATGCCGAAGGGGTTGGCGCTCGCCGCCGCGACGACGTCACCATGAATCATGGCGGTGAAACAGGTGGTGAGGCCGCACCCCGGGCACGGCAGGCCGGTCATCACCAAGAAGCCGCAGGGGGGCAGGCCGAGCTGTGTGTGGGTCCCGTGGCCCACCGGGTCGGCGGTGAGGAATATGGAGATCAGGAATACCGACGCGGGCGCCGCGAAGAAGAAGAGCCAGACCAGGCGCTCGACCCAGTTGGCCCCGGCGGCGGACCGCGGGGCGGCCAGAAGCGCGGCGCCCCGGGGCGCGGGCACGGCGACGGCAACGGCGTTGGGGGCGGGCTCCGGGATGGGGTGGGCGACGTCTTCCAAGGGCCTCAAACGTGGCCCCGGTGAACGCGGGTCGTCAAGGACCACCTTGCCATGGCGTGGCCGTGCCCTCATCCGGACACGCCGCCGCCAGAGCGGGCGGCGTCGACCCGCCCCGTCCTGCCCCCGTCCTGCCCCCCAGAGCGCTCCAGGCTCCACATCGATGGCGCAGAACCCCTGTCTTTTCGTAATGATTGCACGGTCTGCAAGATGGCATGTGCCTTGTAAGTACTGCTCCCATGGCCCGTTTCGCGCTCCCTCTCGCCCTGGCTCTGGCCGCCCTCTTCTCCCCCTCCGCGGCCGACGCCCAGAGTCGCGTGCTGGTGCAGAACTTCCAGGGGCCCCGGGCGGCAGCCATTCGCACCGATGCCGTCCGCGGCCTCCGCGGTCAGAGCGTCGCCGTCCTGCGCCGGGCCGACCTCAGCCGGGTCGCCCGACGCATGCGCCTGCGCATGCGCGGCGACCGCGACTTCGCGAGGGCCGGGCATGCCCTCAACGCCAATATCTTCGTCCAGGGCCGGGTCCAGCGGCGCCGGGGCTGGCACCTGACCCTCTCGGTCCGAGACGGTTCGACCGGCCAGGTCATCGCCCGATCGACGATCTCGGCCCGAAACCCGAGGGCCCTCGGCAACCGCGTGCGCGCGGGCTTCTGGGGAGCGATCGCCGGTACCCTCGGCGGCGGGGGTCGAGCCGGGTCCGCCGTCGCCAGCCGAGACGACATGGTCTTCGACATGCCCGAGGCCGACCAGCAGGTCAACCTGGCCGCGATGGACGACGAGGCTCCGCCGCCGGTCGAGGAGCGAGAGCAGAGCGTCGAAGACGAGCTCGAGTCGATTCGCCGGCAGAACCTCGATGGAGAGCTCTTCCCCACCGGCGGAGCCATGGACGATGAGGTCATCCCAGCGATGCGCACCGCCGTGCCCTTCGACGCCGCCCACTCTCCGGGTGAAGCACGCCTGGGCCTGCGCTTCATCAACCGCAACTTCACGTATCAGGACGACGCCAGCGGCGCGGCCCTGCCCTACTCTCTGCCGTTCGGCACGGCCCTGGCCCTCGGCGCCGAGCTCTATCCCGGAGCCCTCTTCAGCAACGGCGCCCTGGCCCACATCGGCCTGACCTTCGAAGGTAGCCACTCCATGGGCATGAGCACCAACGGCCCCGATGGGGTCGCCTGGGACACCAAGGACACCACGTGGGGCATCGGCACCCGCGGCCGCTTGCCCCTCGGCGCCTCGGAGCTCGGCCTCTCCTTCGGCTTCGCCCGCCACAGCTTCTCCGTCGATGCCCAAGATTCAGGCGGCGGCAACCCCGACATCGCGAGCGTCAGCTACGCCCAGCTGCGCATCGGCGCCGACACCCGGGTCCGCATGGGCAACATCAACATCTACGGCGCCGTCGCCTACCGGGCCGTCCTCGACCCGGGCGCCATCGACGACGCCTTCTACTACCCCGGTACCACCGCCCAAGGCGTGTCGTTCGACTTCGGCATGGGCTACTCCCTGCCCCTCGGCTTCGAGGTCCGCGCCGACCTCGGCGTGGAGATGTACTTCCTCGACTTCCACCCCGACCCAACCGTCGTCACGGACGTAGGCGGCGCCGTCGACCGCTACATCGGCGGCAACCTGGGCGTCGTGTGGCACATGGGGCCGACGGACTTCTGAGGCGTAGTTGATGAGGGCCCGGCGCCTTGCTAGCGTCGCAGTCCATGAAGACTATCTTCACCTTTCTCTTGTCGTTCTCGATCATGACCGGCACTGCCTGCGGGGACGAATCACCCGCTTCGGACGGCGGGCCGGGCGACTCCGAGGCCGCTCGAGACTCGGCGGTCGGCCGCGATTCGGCGCCCCGTGACGCGACGGTGATCGATGATTGCACCGACGAGGCAAACAAGAAGGTCTGGGTTCTGACTACGGACCTCGACGCGGCGACGCGCGAAAGCCATCTCGTGCGGTTCGACCCCGAGCTGCTGACCTACACGGACGTGGGCGAGATCCAATGCGAGCTCGAAGGAACCAACCTCCTGCACTCGATGGCCGTCGACCGACGCGGAACGGCTTGGGTGAGCTCGAGCCTCGGAGCGCTGTACCGCGTAGACACGACCACGGCGGCCTGCGTGGCGACCGGCATGGAGACCGGGCAGGAGCAGGTGCGCAACTACGGCATGGGCTTCGCGACGGTCGGAGACACGACCGAGGAGCGCCTCTTCATCACCGCGGAGGGCGGCTGGTGGATGGACGGGCTGGCGTACCGACGGTTGGGCGCGATCCACACCTCGACCCTCGACCTGAGCATCATCGGCGACATCGACGCCCCGACTCCAGCATACATGGAGCTCACCGGCACCGGCGACGGTCGGCTCTTCGGTATGGTCCTCGACGTCCGCAACATCCGGGACATCATCGTCTCCATCGAGCTCCTGGACGCGGCGACCGGCGGGACCCTCGAACGGAAGCTAGCGACCGTTGAAGTTCAGGGTGGTTTCGCCTTCGCCCAGTGGGGCGGCGACTTCTGGCTTTTCACGGAGGCCCCGGATGAAAGCGCCCGGGTAATCCAGTTCGACTTCGACGCTGGGACCGTCGTGCAGACGGTCGACACCGTCCTCGACGTCCCTGGGACGATCGTCGGCGCCGGCGTCTCGACCTGCGCACCCTACGATTTGATCTGATACCAGTGCGCGGTGCGGGGCGGTGATCCGACGGGCACACTACTGGGGAACGCGCTCGCCGATGAGCATGCCCGCCAAGACTTCAGAGGCGTCGACGAGTTCGCCGGGCAAATGCATCTCCAGGTGCAGATGCGCGGCAGAACGCAGCATGCCGGTTCGGCCCACGGTTCCGATCTGATCGCCGCGGGTCACCTGCTGACCGGCTTCGACCTGCACTTCTTCGAGGTGCATGTAGCAAGTGCGGAGGTCGTCGCCTTCGCGGGAGTGGCGAATGCAGACGAACCGGCCGCCGGCGCCGAGGGTGCTGCGCGCGTGGGCGTCGTAGCCTTCCCGGTCGACATTGATGTGGGCGTGGTGGCCAGGCAGGTCGACGCCGGCGAAGCTGACCCGTCCGTCTGCGATGGCGCGTACCGGCTCGCCGGGAAGCGACTCGACGTCGACGCCGCGGTGCGACCGTGAGCCGTCGTCGCGGACCGCGCCAATGAAGCTCGATACGACCCTGGGACTTCCGTCGAGGGGCGCACCGAGCTCGAGTTCGTAGCGCTCGACCGGCGGTGCGGCGTCGAGGGCTCCGTAGTAGAAGAGCAGGCGCCGGCGGTCGGTGAATATCTCGTCCTCCTGACGGTCGCTGCGCACCCGATCGCCCCAGACGAAATGCGAGACAGGGTGGCGGTGTTCTTCCTGGTCGAAGGCTTCGTCGACCGAGGCGTGCTGGTCGGCCCACGACGAGAGCAGCGCCGCCGCGAAGTAGATGTTCTCCTCCGCCCGGATGAGGCGCGGCCCGGCAAAGGGGAAGCGGTCGAAGCGCCGACTCCGGGTCGCCCAGTGGCCATCCTCTTTGACCTGATACTCGTAGACCCCGCGGCGAAACGTCTCGGCGTAGAGCTCCCGCCTGATGCGCGTCAGGCCGAGTTCGCCGTGCTCGCCCTCGCTGTCGGGGCGGCAGCTGCCTTCGGTCCGGCGGTAGATCAACGCGCCGAGGAGAAACGGGTCCTGATCGAACTCTGCCCCGTAGCGGATCATCCAGTCCGCGTAGCGGAGGGGCCTTCCTGGCGGCATCCAACCGCAGAGTTGGTGGAGGGCCCGGGCAAAGCGATTGGGGTCGATCTCGGCCGGGGCATCGGGCTCGGCGGGCCAGTCCGAGATCGAGACCCGGGCTGCGGCCATGTAGTTGGGACGGATCCCGCGGGTCCGGCGCGCCCGCCAAGGGGCGCCGTCGGCCAAGGCGAAGGAGCCGGCGGACGAGATGAGAGCGATGGCGAGGACCAAGAGGACCTTCGAGGGCAATGCCCGCCCCCGTCCCGCCGGCCCGCTCTTCGTCTCGCTCTTGTCCCGCCTCACCACCCATCGGGGGTGCCACGGCCCCCCTGCCCGGTCAATTTTCGGTCTCCGGGGGGGACTGTCTCCACGGGTGGTCACTGGATCAGCCGGAACGCGCGTTTCATCACACCAGAAAAACTCTAGTGATCTCATCAACTTACGCAGGGCCTGTAGCATCCATCTGTTGGTACGGGCCCTGCACGCGCATCACGCATGACCTCAGCGAACAAGCTCCTGTCCTTTCTAGGTGCGCTGCTCATCACGGCCAGCGCGGTCCCCAGCGGTGCCATGGCCCAACCCCGGTGCCTCGCGCCCCAGGTCCTGCTCACCGTCGACAAGTCCTCGTCGATGCTCGGCGCCCTGCCGACCGGCGGCACCAAGTGGGACGCCGCGACCGAAGCCATCGGCGCGATGACCGCGGCCTATGACGACGCTATCGACTTCGGCCTCCAGCCCTTCCCCTACCCGAACCGCTGCGAGCCCGGCCGCGTCGAACTCGACGTCGGCGCCAATACCTCCGCCGACATCCTCAGCGCCCTCGGGGCCCCGCCTCCGGACTCGGGCAACTTCACCCCGATGGCCCAGACCCTCGACGAGGCCCTCGCCTACGCGCCGATGCTGGACCGGACCCGAGACAACCATGTCGTCGTCATTACCGACGGCTGGCAGTGGTGCAGCCCCTACGATCCGGCCACGCGCTTCACCCCCGTCGAGAGCATCCAGCGCCTCCGCGACGCGGGCATCACCGTGCACGTCGTTGGTTTCGGCGGGGCGGTCGACGCCTTGACCCTCAACCGCGCGGCCGTCGCGGCAGGCACCGCGCTCCCGGGCTGCGACGAGACGCTCACCGACCCCTCGGCCATGGGCCACTGCTACATGCAGGCCAATGACCGGGCCGGCCTCCTCGACATCCTGACCGACATCGGCCGGGACATCACCGACGAGCTCTGCGACGGTTTCGACAACGACTGTGACGGCCTCATCGACGAGGGCTTCGACATCGACGGCGACGGAGTGCGCACGTGTGACGGTGACTGCGACGACCGCACGGCGGGGACTTTCCCTGGAGCGTCCGAGGTCTGCGACGGCATCGACAACGACTGCGACGGCGCGGTCGACACTGGCTGTGATTGCACGACGGGGGAAAGCCGGGCCTGCGGCCGGGACGAAGGCGCCTGCGCGCTGGGCACCCAGTACTGCGACGACGACGGGGCCTGGGGCCCCTGCGAAGGTGAGGCGCTGCCCGCCGAGGTCGATACTTGCGATGGTTTCGACAGCGACTGCGACGGCGAAGTCGACGAGAACTCGGAGTGCGGAGAGTTTTCCGCCTGCCACAACGGCTCCTGCGCCGACCTCGGCGCCCCGCCGATGGGCCCCCCGGCGATGGACCCCATTCCCGAGGATGAGCCCTCCGAAGTCTACGTTCCCGAAAAAGGCGGCTGCGGCTGCCGCATCGCCGGCACCACCCCGAGCGCCAGCGAGCCCCTCGCGGCCAGTCTGACCCTGCTCTTCCTGGGCCTGGTCGCGATGCGGCGGCGTAGGCGCGGCTAGACTCGAAGGCCCAACAAGACAGGCCGTCTGTAGTGGCGCCGGTAGTGCCGCGCCGATCCCGTCGCCGTTCCCGTTCCCGTCGCCGTCGCCGTTCCCGTTCCCGTCGCCGTTCCCGTTCCCGTTCCCGTTCCCGTTTCCGTTCCCGTTCCCGTTCCCGTTCCCGTCGCCGTTCCCGTTCCCGTTCCCGCTCGCCTTCTTCTCAGGCCCTATCTACGCACCCGTCGCCGCTGCTCCGGCGTCGCCCTATCACTGCGCACCACCGGATCCCTGGCCCAGCCGCGGATGCGGTACTCCCAGTGCAGGTGCGGCCGGTCGGCGAATCCCGTAGAGCCGACGGAGGCGATCTGTTGGCCCCGGGCGACCGCCTGTCCCGCAGCGACCAAGGTCTCCCGGCAATGGGCGTAAAACGTCGTCGAGTCGTCTTCGTGCAGGAGCATGACGACGTTGCCGTACCCGGTGAGGCCGTTGTCGCTGTAGACGACGAGGCCGCCCCGGGCGGCGAGGACCGGGGTGCCCTCTTCGGCGCCGATGTCGACTCCGTAGTGGGGCCTCGAGGCGAGCTCGGCCCCGCGGGTGCGGCCGAAGCCCCGGCCGATGCGGCCGCCGGGCACCGGAAAAGTGAGCTGCTCCTCCGAGTCCGTTCCGGCCGCCACTGCCAACCACTCCGGGGCAGCGGCCCCGTGGCGCAGGAGCAGGGCGCTCGCTCGGAGCCCGAGGGAAAGGCGCGTCGCCCGAGCTGCAGACTCGCCGGTGGCCTCGGGGACCCGGCGGGGGCCCTGGCAGTGATCCCGGTAACCGCCACGAGTATGGCAGCGGCGCGGCAGCCTGCGCAGCAAGCGCGGCGACTGAATCGGCAAAGCGTCGGCGTCATCGGAGAGCCATCGGGCGGGAACGCGGTCACTCAGATCGACCGTCATCTCCGCGGCATCGGGGTCGTTGGCGTGGGCCACCGTGACCGCGACGAGGCCGAGGGCCAAAGCCAGTACGCCTACGATCGGGACGACCGAGGCCGACGAACGCCGCTCAGCCTTCACCGGCGTCTTCGAGATCTTCGGCGAGGTAACTGAGGATCACCTCGTCGAGGGATTTCTCGCTCAAGAGGTCGTTGCCGAAGATCGACTCGGGGGACCGCTCATCGGGGTTACGACCCGCGACTTCGACGGCGGACCGGGTCGACTGGTAAAGGCCCGGGCTCGGCACCGAGGGAGGCCGCGCAGCCGCGCCCGCAGCATCGTCAAAGGAAGCAGCGGCCGCATCGAGGGCGGCGAAGTCCGGCGCCGGGGCGGGGATGGAGGCCGGACCCGAAGCGCGCGCCGAGCCTGGCACCTCGATGTCGGTCGGACCGTCGAGGGGAACGGCCGCGATGAGCTCGGGGGGCGCCGGGGCCGTCGGCACGGCGCCAGTCTCGTCCTCGTCGTAGACGCCATCGCGGAGGCCGACGAACATCGCCTTGTGCTGGGCGCGCATCAGCTGCTTGACGGTCTTCTGGAAGTCCTCGGCGCCGACGTGCTCGCCGTAGGTGGTCTTCTTGGTCGCAATGATCCGGCCACCATCTGCAAAGAGATGGGTGATCACATGCGGATGCCGTATCCCCGAATCCTCGGTTTGGATGTGATACAGCTTGCCGCTATGGCGAACGTTGGTGTTGTAACCAAGTAGGGGAGAAGGTCCCTGCATCGTCGTCAGCTTGGGAGCAAAACCTCGGCGAGAGCAGAACCATAGCACGATGCGGGGGCGTGCATCCTCGACTTTTGACCAACCCTGGGCTAAGCCGCCCGGCTCATGGGCAAGAAGAATAGGTACCTGGTGGAGCCTCTAATGGCCCGTCCCGGGGCTCATTACACCTGCTTCGGCGACGGCCTTTGCTGCACGGATCTCCATGGCCTCGGCCCCCTTTCCAAGAAGGAAGTCGTCGCCCTCGAGCTGGTTTCGCCGGCCGTGGTCGCTCATCCGGACGACGACGGGGGCTTCGACGAGCCCATGCTGAAGACCCGGAGCGGGGTGCCTCTTCCTCGGGCCCGACCGCTGTCACCTTCATGCGGCCCTCGGCCCCGAGACGAAGCCCAGCGGTTGCCGCCGTTTCCCCCTTGGGCTGGTGGCCACGCCGGTGGGCGGCCGGGTGACCACCCGCCATCGATGCCCCTGCCGGACCCTCGGGGACCGCCCGGTCCTCGACCCGAAGGACGCCGCCCCATCCCTCGTCAACAGGCGGGGCCACCTCAGCGCCGACCGGCAGGTTGGCCCGGCCGTACGCCTTTCGAAAAAGAAGAAAGTCAGCTTCGACGACTGGGTCGCCCTCGAAAACGACCTTCTGGGCCGCCTCGCCTCCGGGGAAAACCCCGCGAGGGTCCTCGACGCCAAACCGTTCCCCAAGCTCTCGGGCTCGACGTGGAAACACGAAGCACGTGAGATGATGGAGGACGGCGTCGACGAGACCCGTTTCGGCTCAGCCCTCTCATGGTTCGCACAGGCGGTGCGCTCGGAGACGGGCCTCGGGCGCAAGCGACTCGACGATCTCGTCTGGGGAGACGCCTTCGACCGCGCCGAGGCCAGGTCGCCGGTCCCCGGTGATCCCGACGCGATCATCGCCGACTGGATAGCGGACGAGATCTGGGGCCTCGAATGGGCCTTCGAAGGGCACTTCGGCCTGGCCCGGGTCGAGCTCGCGACCCGCCTCGCTGTCTGCCAGGATGTTCGCAAGCGCCTCGAGCGCGCGGGCCGCCGTCCCGACCGGGCGGCCGCCGAAGCTGTTGCCGTCGTGGACTTGGTCGGTGACAGTGAATGGTGGACCGACATCGTCTCCAAGATGCGAATCTGAATCACCGATGGCTCGCTTCTGGCTCATCGTCTTGGCGACGCTTCTGAGCGCCCTTCCCCTCGCCGCCCCGACGTCGGCGGCGGCGCAGTTTGGCGGAGACGACCCCGAAGCGGACGACGAAGACACCCCGCAAACCTTGAGCCGGGACGCCTTTCAGAGCGGTCAATCGAAGTTTGCCCGGGGCAACTACGGCGGTGCGGCCGATGACTTCCGGGAGGCCTATCAGCTCTCTCCACGGGCAGAGCTGCTCTACAACATCGGTGAGTGCGAGTACCGGGACGACGAGCCCAGGGAAGCCCTCCCCGCGTTTGAGGCGTACCTCGAGGCCATCAGCACGACGCATCCCCGCCGGGCGGCCATCGTGCGACGCGTCGAGGCGCTCCGGGCCGAGATCGCGTGGCTCGACGCCCACGAAGGAGAGGGCCCGGGCGCCGCGCCGTGGATCGTCGCCAGCATCGGTGGCGCGGTCGCTATCGCCGGGGCTGTGCTCG
>JAFDCW010000760.1 GCA_019312705.1 Deltaproteobacteria bacterium | reverse complement strand
TCTGCCGCCATCCCCTCGACTCGAAAATGCTCGGCATTTCCTCGTCTCGCGGACGCGACATCCGGCCACGCCGCGCGGCGCGATGCTCGGTCGCATTCTTGAGATGTGCTCTAGTTGGCGGGGGTGAAGCGCAGGGTATAGGCGATGCGCGCCTTGGCCGCGGGCGGCCGCCGGAGGCGCATGTTTGAGAGCGCCATCGCGACGCAGACCGGCATCTCTTCGTCCCCGATGGTCGCGCCGTCTACCGCGACGTCATCGACGTTGCCCTCTTCATCCACGGTCAGGGCGACTTGCAGGTCTCCGTCGAGCTCGGCGTCGTACTCGAGGGCATCGGCGTAGCAGGCCGAGAGTGCGTCGTGCTGGGCCTCGACCGCGGAGCGGACTCGGGCCTGGGAGTCGTTTCCGGAGGTGCAGCCGGTGGATGCGCATACGTGCATGGAAATGGCGGCGAGCAGGCCCCACGTGATGGTGCGATTCATGTTCAGCCCTCCTGTTGGAATTGATTGACGATGACGAAGTCGACGCGGCGGTTCTGGGTGCGACCGCTGCGGGTGTCGTTCTCGGCGACGGGTTGCTGGTCACCAAAGCCCTCGGCGGCGAGGCGGTTCGGGGCGATGCCGGCCGAGATGAGACGTAGACGTACGGCCTCGGCGCGGCGCTGAGACAGGCTCAGGTTGAAGCGGGAGTTGCCGGCACCGTCGGTATGGCCCTCGACCCGGATCAACGTAATCTCGGGGTGGTCTTGGATCACCTGGGCGACCTCGTCGACGGTCCCGAAGCTCTCGCGCTTGATGCGGGCGCTTCCGTTGTCGAAGTAGATGGCGTCGCTCACCGCGATGCGAGCCACCGGCTCAGGTGCGGGGGCGGCGGCCGGCCGCGGAGCCCGGGCCGTGACCCGGACCGGGCTGGGGTCGGTGTAACGAAGGGTCGAGGAGGCACATCCCCCCACGGAGGAGCCGACGACGAGGGCGGCGGTAGCGGTGAAAACGAGTTTGTTCATGGGCCTTCCTTTGCTTTGCCGACCGGTGCCGGCGTGTGTCGCGCTTCATTGCAGATAGCGAACCAGGCGCGCCGCCCTTCAAAAGACTCGGTCGATCGCTTTCAGCCGGGGGGCGCCGGGGGGACCCAAGCAAGAGTTGCGTGTCGGAAGGTCACGCCCGAGCGCAGGGTGCGAGCCGCCGGGGGGCCGGAAGGCGGTTTCCGGTCGTCCCGGTCGGGTGAGCTTCCTCCCTCGGGGGTGCGCCTGAGTGGTCCCGGCGGCGCTACGATGGCACCGCCATGAACGACACTGATCCCGCCGCCCGGCTGCAAGAAGTGCTCGCCTCCTCGGATGGCAATACGATGCAGCGCGCCCTCGCCCTCGCGGCGCATCTTCAGACCCGCGCGGCGGCGCTGCAGACGCGCGAAGAGAAGCGCCAGCAGGCCGAGCTCGAGCGCATGCTCCAGTCCAACGCGGACCGGGTGACCCTCACCCAGATGACCGACCAGGCCTTCCGAGCGAAGACCCCGCGGCGGGTGGCCGACCAACTCACCCACATTCTCGACGTGCAGGGCGTGCCGCGGTTCTTCGGCGCGATGGACCGCACGCTGCTCAAGGGCTTCCAGTCCTTCGGCGGCTACCTGCCCGGAGTCTCGGTGCCGATGGTGAAGGACAAGATGCGCGAGGAGACGGCGAACGTGATCCTCCCGGGCGAGATGGAGCACCTGCCGGCGCACCTGATCGCGAGGCGCGCCCAGGGCGTGCGCATGAACGTGAACTTCCTCGGCGAAGCACTGCTCGGCGAGGGGGATGCGCGGCGGCGGCTCAAGGCCTACCTCGCGGCGCTCCAGGAGCCATCCATCGAGGTCATCTCGGTGAAGGCCACCACCCTCTACTCCCAGATCACGCCGATTTCGCGTAGCCACTGCCTACTGGTTTTGGCGGACCGTCTCGAGCTGCTCTACCGCGCGGCGGCCAAGGCCCGCTTCGTGCGTCACGACGGGACCGAGGTGGCCAAGTTCGTCTACCTCGACATGGAGGAGTTCCGGGACCTCGACGTCACCGTCGATGCTTTCATCGAGACCCTGTCGCGCCCCGGCCTCGAGCACGTGAGCGGCGGCATCGCGCTCCAGGCCTATGTGCCGGACTCGTATTCCGCCCAGCTTCGCATCAACGCCTGGGCCCGGGAGCGCTTCGCCGCAGGTGGGGCGCCAGTGACGATTCGCTTGGTGAAGGGCGCCAACATGGAGGCCGAGCGAGTCGAGGCGTCGGTCGCCGGGTGGCCCCAGGCCCCCTATACGGACAAGTGCGGAACCGACGCGAACTACAAGCGCATGCTGCACGAGGCCCTCGCGCCCGAGAACGCGGGGGCCGTACGCATCGGCATCGCGACCCACAACCTCTTCGAGGCGGCCTACGCGCTTTGCCTCGGCGCCGAGCGCCTGGCCCTCGAGGTGATGCAGTTCGAGATGCTCGAGGGCATGGCGAATCATCAGCGGCGCGCCCTCAGCGAGCTGGCGTCGGACATCTTGCTTTATGCCCCCGCCACCAAGCGCGAGGATTTTCTCAACGCCGTGGGCTACCTCATCCGCCGCATGGACGAGAACACGGGCCCCGACAACTTTCTCCGCCACGCGTTCAAGCTCGAGGTCGGCTCAGCCGAGTGGAAGTCCCTCGCGGCGGGCTTCGTAGCGAGCTTCGAGCGCATGGCGGAGCTCACCGACGCCTCCCGGCGCACTCAGGACCGGAACGCGCCCCTCGGTGACGAAGAGGCTCATGCGGTCTCCCTCGCGACCTTCTCGAACGAGCCCGATACAGACTTCTCACTTCCCCAAAACCTCGCCTGGGCCGAGGGCATCATCGCGCGCTGGAAGGACCGCGTCGGTGATGCGGCGGTCGACATGCCCGTCGTCGTCGGCGGCGAAGAGCTGCGCGGCGACCGGTCCGAAAAGGTCTGTCACGACCCTTCGCGGCCCGGGGTCGTTGTCGGC
>JAFDCW010000759.1 GCA_019312705.1 Deltaproteobacteria bacterium | reverse complement strand
TGCCCCCTTCGCCGATGACCTTGATGATGCGGTAGCGGCTTTCGAGGATCTTGCCGATGAGCGGGTCGCCGCTGTCCACGGCGTCTTGCTCGAGCATGGCACCGCATTGCAGGCAGAACTTGGCGTCCGGCGTATTGTCGTGATTGCAGCGTTGGCAGGTGCGGGACATTCGGAGATTCTTGCGAGGCGCTCGGCGTGGCGCTCGACGGGCAGTCTAACGACCCATATCGACTCTGGGTAGCTTGTCGCTATTCCATACTTCGTACCGGGTCTCACATCGAGACACGGCTGAGGAGTCCGAGATTGGGCCCTCGCCGCGTGATTCCGACGCATTGCCCGGGTGAAGGTTCTGTGAAAACCTTCAGGGACTTCTCTTTCCCGGGTCCACGCATGCATAAATTAAGCTCCCTGACCGTACTCTCGGTTGCCGCTCTGCTGGTTCTTGTCTCCGGCTGCGGTGACGACGGGGTCACTCCCCCCGGCCCCGATGGGGGTACGGAGAACGGAGTTCACGCCGTTTTCGAACTGGCCGCCGACCCCATGGACTTCGGAGCGATCCCGTGGCCCGACGATCTTTACCTCGACAGCGAGGGGCGCATCTCCGCCGGGGCGCTCCCCGGTGAATCGGCTCTCTACGCGGATTATTACGAATCCTTGAGGGTCGGCCTCGCCGACCTAGACGGTTTCGGTGTCGTCACCCCTGCGTTCTTCTACTTCGATGGCGCCCTCGACGAGGCCAGCCTGCCCGCGGGCCCCGAGGCTTCGCTTACGGAAGAGGCCACCGCGTTCCTCATCGATGTCGATCCTGCGTCCCCGACGGCCTTCGCCCGGGTTCCCGTCGAGGTGGACTTTCAGGTCGGGCCGGGCCGATTGGCGCTGCGCCCCGACCACGGCCATCCGCTGCGCCCCGGTGGGCGCTATGCGGCGATCGTGACCTCCGGCGTTCTGGGCTCGGACGGCCTGCCTTTGCACGCCGCCGAAACCTTCGCCGCGGTCCGAGATGCCGCTTCCCGCCCTGACGACGCGCTCCTCGGCGAGGCCTACGATCACTACAACCCCGTGCTCACGAGCCTCGCCACCAACGGTGTCGCCCTCGAGAGCGTAGCGGCCATGGCCCTCTTCCGCGTTCAAACCGTTACTGAAGACCTCGCCGATGTCCGCGTGCTCCAGTGGTCCGGCGACGCTCCGGCGATGGCCCTCACCGAGCTCATCGCCGGCGCCGCTGCCCTCGATGCTCGACTCGGCGTCCCGGATGTCGACGCGCCGGGGCTCGACGATCCGAGCGGCGTTCAGCATGGGAACATCGGTTTCATGGCGCACGGGACCTTCTCCGCGCCGTCGTTCCTATCGGCGACCGAGCACGTGCACGGCCGTTTCACCCGGGACGACGCCGGCGACCTGGTCGTGAAGCGACAGGTGGCAGTCCCCTTCACCCTGCTGCTCCCCCAGGGGGACCTCGGGGCCCTGCCGGTGGTGGTCGTTCAGCACGGCCTAGGCAATGACCGCGCCCAAGCCCTCGCTTGGGCCGATGCGCTCTGCGCTGATGGATACGGGGTGATCGCTCTCGACATCCCATGGCACGGCATGCGCTCCGGCCCGGACCCCGTCGATGTGAGGAACAACTTCACCGGCGAGATGGTCCCCGACCACTTCGGCGACGAAGACGGCCTCGGTAGAGTCATCGCGTTTGCAGGCATCACGGATTCGGACGGTGAGCTCGCGGCGTTCCATCCCTTCTACATGCGGGACGCGTTTCGTCAGGCAGTCTCGGACCTGATGCTCATGGTTCGCCTCGTCCGGGAGGGCGACTGGTCGGCCCTCACGGGGGCGGACGCGGCGCTCTCGGGGCTCAGTTTCTCGGCCGACCCGATAGCCCTCCTCGGCTACTCCCTCGGCGGCATCATCGGCACCGAGCTCGCCGCGATGGAGCCGGAGATCGGCATCGCCGTCCTCGCGGCAACGGGTGGCAGCATCATGCATTTGGTCACCGAGAGCCCCACGTACAACCTGGGCTACTTCCCGATCCTCTTCCCGATGCTCGGCATCCTCCCGATGTCGATCGACTACGAGGCGTACCACCCACGCTTCATGCCCGAGCCCTCGCTCTGGCAGACGCTCCTCGACCGGGGCGACTCCATCGGCTACGCGCGCACCCTCGGCGCGCGGCCCATCAGCCTGCTCATGCCGATGGCGCGCCACGACGAGTCCCTCAACAACGTGGCCACCGAGTCCCTCGGCCGGGCGATCGGCGTCGAGATGGTGGCCGCGACGCCCCTGCACACGGACCTCGTCGTGGCGGAGGCGCCGGTCCGTGACAACGTCAGCGTCGGCGGAGAGATGGTGACCCGGGCGATCTACTCCTACGACCCCGCGACCCACGGATTCATGAAGAACCGTGCGGGCGAGGCAAAATGGGTCCACCCCGTCGGGACACCCTTCGAGGCCACTGGGGAAACTACCCCGGTCGACGAGCCAATGGCCGAGGTCCTCGACCAGATCGTCCACTTTTTCCAGTCCTACCGGGCCGGAACCGCCGAGATCGCCGCTCCTCGCTGAGCGATCAATGCATTGACCCGCCAGGGCGGGCTTGGGTATCCTCCGGCCGATTCTCGAGGGCTTCTCGAGCTCTCACGCAAAGAGGAGACCATCGATGAAGGGTGAGATTCGAAACCCCACGACTGTTTGGTTGCTGTGCCTGGCAACCTGCAACCTTTACGGCCTGTACTGGTATTACACGATGGGCAACGAGTTGAAGAACTACCTCGGCAAGGAGGATCTCAACCCGACCATGGACATCGTGATCGTGCTCGTGTGCGGCTTCTACGCCTACTACTTGCCGATCAAGTACGGAAAGATCATCCAAGAGGCGCAGACGCGCGCTGGTATCCCCAACGCGGAAGACCAGGGCGTGATGTTCCTGCTCTTCATGTTCCTCTGCGGCTATGGCTTCGCCAAGATGCAAGAAGAGCTG
>JAFDCW010000758.1 GCA_019312705.1 Deltaproteobacteria bacterium | reverse complement strand
CAGAGCGCGACGAGCCACTTGCCGTCGGCGTCCTTGGTCTCGGACATGGACGCGTTGATGTGACCGATCTGGTAGTGCACGTCGATCTTCTGCACGATCGGGTCGACGCCCTCGGCACCACCGAAGGCCTCGATGGCCTTGTCGATGTTCCACTTGGTCACCACCGAGTCGATGAAGATCGAGGTGTAGGCGTTGCCCCGGCCGTCGAAGGCCGTGTGCAGGGGACCGAGGCCGACCTCGGGCTCGGCGACGACGCAGTCGCGCGGCTCGATGTCACCGGCGAATGCCTCGGCGATCTTCGAGATGTCGACGACGGAGACCGTCGGGGAGAGCTTACCCGCGCACATCGCGTACTTGCCGTCCGGCGAAATGTTCACGCCGTGGGGGCTCTTGGGGATCGGGATGCGCAATACGAACGGGCCGTTGTCGCCGCGGGCATCGATGACGGGGACCTGAGATTCCCCGAGGGTCATCGTGCCTTCGCCGGCGGCGATGGCCGCGTTGATGGCTTCGGTGTTGAAGACGTAGAGGCAATCCTGGTCGTTCGCCATCATCTCGGGAAGCGTGACGCCGCCCTCGAGGTTGTAAGAACAGGCGAACGAGTACTTGCCCTCGTAGTCCGAGGCGCAAAGGTCCATGTTGCCTTCGACCATCACCTGCCACTTCACCTCCATCGACTCCCCGTCGATGGCACTGTGCAGCGCAGCGTAGGTGGAGGGGTCGTGGGGGTCGGCGTTGGTGCCGGGGAGCGGAGCGCGGAACTCGCTGTTGCAGAATACCAAGCCCGTGGCGTTGCGCTGGGGGAAGATCCCGTGCGTGCCGAATGAGTTGGGGATGTCGACGATGGAGTCGCACTCGAAGGTGTCGAGGCGGATGCGGGCGAGGCGGGCCGAGGCCTTGTCGTTCACGAAACCGTAGCGACCGTCGTAGGTGCCATCGGTGTAGGAGAGGTGCACGTGGTGGGTGTCACCCGACGCGCGGCCCTTGAGCAGGTCCTTCGACCAGTCGGTCCCGCCCCAGCCAGTCGCGCTGTCCCGGTTGAAGATGGGGATGCGCTTGAGCTCGCGCATGGAGGGCACGCCCATGACGCGAACCTCACCGGACTGTCCACCGCTCCAGAAGCCGTAGTAGTCGTCGAGCTCGCCCGGGGCGACGCTACCGGCCGCGTGGCCGCCGCCTGCGCCGGCAGGTTCGCCGCCGCCGCCGCCACCGACCGCGCCGGTGGTCTCAGCGGTCCCGCCCGCCGTGGTCTCGTTGCCGCAACCGATCATGCCTGTGGCGATGACCGCGCCGCCACCGATCGCCGCGCCGGTCCCCTTGAGGAAGGACCGCCGGCTCGGACGCGTCTCTTCGGTTTCCGCGTCGTCCTTTGAGGTGGTTTCGATCTTGTCGTCACTCATGCTCAGTCCTCCATCGGAACAGAATCTCTGGTTGTCGGGGCTTTCCCCGACGTACGGCGGTGCCTTGCAGCGGCGTCGAAATCTGCTGCTGCGGGAAGGCCGGCTACGCGACCTTTCGCCTGCGACAAATTGCCACGTCCGCGCCTTTTACCGGACGTGAGCGCCAATTGCCCGCGCGCTAGAGGGCACGGGCCCCCGAACCGACAATTTCGGCGACATAGCGTGAGTTATCACGCAGCGAGACGGAAATGCGCACCATTTGCGTGAGTCAGGACACGCCTTGGGGGGAACCGACCGATCAAAAAAACCACGTACCCAACTACACAACATTGGCTACTATCGAACGTGACGGTGGGGCGCATGTTGGAGCAAGACCGAGGCTGCTCTTGGGGGGCTCCTGGGTCGGCAAAGACTGGTAGCGTGTAGGCGCGGCGGACATGGGCGACAAGAACGCATCCGGGGTCGACGATCAGCGCCAGCAGCGGGCTTTCATGCGCGCGCTCCTCGACGACCTCAAAGCTCTCGAGCAGATGATCGACAGCGGCATGATCGAGTCCGGCGTCCGCCGCATCGGCGCCGAGCAAGAGATCTTCCTCGTCGACGCAGGGTGCGCTCCGGCGCCGATCGCCCCGGAGGTACTAGACCACCTGGACAACCCGCTCTTCACGACCGAGCTCGCGCGATTCAACCTCGAGGCCAACCTCCCGCCGTATTCGTTCGGCGGCGGGTGCCTGCGGCGCATGGAGCAGGACCTGATCTCGATGGTCGGCCTCGCCCAGAAGGCCGCCGAGGCCCACGGCGGCGACGCGCTCTTGGCCGGCATCCTGCCGACGCTCCAGATGTCCGACCTCACGCTCGAGAACATGACGCCGGCCCCGCGCTACGCGGCCCTCAACGAGGCCATCGTGAAGGCCCGCGGCGGTGACTTCCACGTGCGCATCAAGGGCCTCGACGAGTTCTACGCGGTGCACGACAACGTCATGCTGGAGTCGTGCAATACGAGCTTCCAGCTTCACTTCCAGGTCGGCCCCTACGAGTTCGCCAAGCTCTACAATCTCGCCCAGGCCGTGACCGCACCGGTCCTCGCGGCCGCCGTCAACTCACCCCTGCTCGCCGAGCACCGGCTCTGGCAAGAGACCCGGGTGGCGCTCTTCCAACACTCCGTCGACCACCGGTCGGAGGTCGCTCTCGCCCGCCGGCAGCAACCGCGCGTGCAATTCGGCGAGCGATGGCTCGACTCGTCGGTGATCGAAATCTTCCGCGAAGACATCGCCCGCTTCCGCGTAATGCTCGCCTCGGACGTCACCGAAAAGCCCTTCGAGCTGATCGAGCAGGGCGAGGCGCCGCACCTCGATGCGCTCTGCCATCACAACGGCACGGTCTACCGCTGGAACCGGCCGTGCTACGGCACTCACGATGGCCGGGCCCATCTGCGCATCGAAAACCGCGTGCTTCCCGCAGGCCCGACGATCATCGACGAGGTCGCCAACGCCGCGTTTTACTTCGGGCTCCTCGCATCGCTCTCGATCGAGCACGCCGACATCACCGAGGTGCTGGCCTTCGACGACGCCAAG